>CAYPJK010000546.1:0-2190 GCA_964411025.1 uncultured Nevskia sp. | reverse complement strand
ACATCAGCCAGCGAAAAGAACTGCACGTACTTCGCCTTGGATGTCGGCTTGAAACGCTTCAGCAGATCGGCCAGCGGGAAGCCGACCCACGGCACCACCATGCTCCAGGCCTCGACGCAGCGCAGGCGATAGATGCGTTCCTCCAGCGCATGCGGCTTGAGCAGTGCGTCAAGATCCAGCGGCCCGGGCGCTTCGCATTCGCCGTCGACCGTCACCGTCCACGGCCGTGTCCGCAGCGAGCCGGCGTTGCGGGCTGGTTCGGACTTGTCGGTGCCGAATTCGTAGAAGTTGTTGTACTCGGTGATGTCCTGATACCGGTTCGGCGTCTCGTCGCCGGCAAAGTTGCGTTTCTGGGCGACGGCGAGCGCCGGCAGATCGCCTGCCACCGCCGGCGCTGAACCGGCGGCCGGTGGCGCGGCTTCGCCGCAGCCCGCCAGCGCCAGACCGGCACCGGCAAGACCGAGTCGTGCCAGGAACTGGCGTCGATCGGCATGAACCGCCTCCGGCGTGATCTCCGACGGCGCGATGGGGAACGGCGGGGTACTGCGAATCAACATGGGGTCTCTCCTCCAAGCCTGCCCGACAGACAGCCGCCCGGGCCGGCAGTTGCCCGTAACATAGACAGGGAACGAATGAACATGAATTCCGGACGCGTGAGCACAGCAGACAACCCCGCCCTGCAGGACCTGGTCGACACCTTCGAGATGCTCGGCGACTGGGAGGAGCGTTACCGCTACCTGATCGAACTCGGCCGCAAGCTGCCGGACATGCCGGAAGCCGAACACGACGAGGCGCACAAGGTACGCGGCTGCATGAGCCAGGTGTGGCTGGCCGGCGACGTCGATGCCGAGCAGCGCCTGCACCTGCGCGGGGACTCCGACGCCCACATCGTCAAGGGCCTGATCGCGCTGATCCTGGCGTTGACCGATGGCCGCACCGCCCGTGAAGTGCTGGACACCGACATCAAGGCCGCGTTCGCGCAGCTCGGGCTGGAAAGCCACCTGTCGATGAATCGCCGCAACGGCTTCTACGCGATGGTCGAGCGCATCCGCCAGATGGCGGCGACGGCCGCCGGCTGAAGCGTGCCGCCGGCCGCTGGCCGGCTCACAGCGGATAGATCATCGAGTTCGGAATCATCTCGCTGTCGTAGATGAACTCGCGGCGCGCGAACTTCAGTCCTTCCGGCATCCGCACCACGACATCGAGACTGCGGCCGACGTTGTAGACGGTGGTCAGCTGGCTCAGCTTGGTGCGGAACACCGCGTAGTTCGCTTCCACCTCGAAACGGTCCGCATCGATACCCAGCAAGCGCGGCAGGCCGACGACGTGGCGCTGGTAGTAGGGATCGTGGAACAGCGTTTCGCGGATGCCGTAGGCGCGGTCCTTCAGCATGCCCTTGCTTTCGAAGCTCAAGGTCGCCAGCGGAAAGCCGCGCTCATGGTTTTCGCGTGGCTGCACGCGATAGACGCAGTCGTCGGTGAAGAACTCGGGCCACTGCTCCCAGAGGCCGGCATCGACGACATGCGCATAGTCCGCATACAGCCGCACCAGCGCCTGCCAGTCCTCGAAGCCGATTGCGGCACTCATTGCCCCATGACCTCGCGCCAGTAGCGGTACATGCCGCGAATCAGCGTTTCGGTGACCATGTGATCGGTATTCGCGACCGCATCGCCGCCGAGTTCCGCGAGCGTGCGATGGGCAGGCTTGGCCTCGAAGCTTTCCTGCGAGAACTCGATGACCTCGCCATCGTCCGCCGACACGAAGCCGGCCGGCCCGAACAGATTGGCCTGACGCAGCCGCCGCCGGGTCATTTCCGGCGTGTCTTCCTCGAAGCCGAAATGGGTCCAGACGAAATCGAAGTGGCCATGACCATCGGGCACGATCTGCCGGGTCGACACGCTGTTGACCTGCTGCTGCAGGATCACGCTCGGGAACAGCGTGGTCATCACCGCCGTCGGGCCGTTCCACCAGGGCTCGGGAACGATGTCGAGAAAGCGCGCGTCGTGCAGCTGCATCGTCTGCTTGAAGCTCGAGACCCGCGATACCTCGGTCACGGCGCCGGCATTGCCGCGTGTGGAGATCATCGCCGCATGGCGATGGCGCGCATCCATGACCATCTGCGCGCGGTTGTCCGCGCGCCACAGGCCGAAGGTCACGAACCAGGTGTGCAGCAGGCCCGGGTGATACGGG
>CAYPJK010000545.1:0-2196 GCA_964411025.1 uncultured Nevskia sp. | reverse complement strand
GCTCCAAGCAGTTCATCACCAGCGGCAGGATCGGCAAGTACGTGATCGTGTTCGCGGTCACCGATCCGGCCAATCCGAAGCGCGGCATCAGCGCCTTCCTGGTGCCGTCGTCCACACCCGGCTTTTCGGTGTCGAAGCTTGAACACAAGCTCGGCCAGAAGGCGTCCGACACCGCATCGCTGAGCTTCGACGACATGGAAGTGCCGGTCGAACATCGCATCGGCGCCGAAGGCGAGGGCTACAAGATCGCGCTGTCGTCGCTGGAATCCGGGCGCATCGGCATTTCCGCGCAGGCGGTCGGCATGGCGCAGTCTGCGCTCGATGCGGCGATCCGCTACGCCGGCGAGCGCAGGTCGTTCGGCACGGCGCTGCTCGGCCACCAGGCGGTCAGCTTCCGGCTGGTCGATGCCAAGACCAAGCTCGAAGCGGCGCGCCAGCTGGTGCTGTCGGCGGCGCGCATGAAGGACGCCGGAGTGCCCTGCCTGGAGCAGGCCTGCATGGCCAAGCTGTTTGCATCGGAAGTGGCCGAGGAAGTCTGCTCGGTGGCGATCCAGACCTTCGGCGGCTACGGCTATGTCGAGGATTTCCCGGTCGAGCGTATCTACCGCGATGTCCGCGTCTGCCAGATCTACGAAGGCACCTCGGACATCCAGAAGATCATCATCGGCCGCAGCCTCGCAGCCTGAGCGCAACGACCACGGGATGGTCCCGGTGCAGCCGCGACCAGGGCCCATGCTGCGAAAGTCCCTTGCTGCAGGCAAAAAAATCGGGCATCCGGCCCGATTTTTTTGTGCCGCCGGTGACGGGAGGCCTCAGGCCACCGCGTCCTTCAGCTTCTTCAGCGGGCGCACGCGGATCTTCAGCGAGGCCGGCTTGGCGGCAAAGGTCTGCTCCTGGCCGGTGAAGCGGTTGATGCCCTTGCGCTTCGGCTTGGCCGGCACCTTCACGGCGGTGATCTTCAGGAAGCCCGGGAGCACGAAGCTGCCCGCACCCTTCTTGCTGACCGAGCCGGCGATCGCGCCTTCCAGCGCTTCCAGCACCTTCTTGACGCCCTTGGCGTCGATGCCGCTGCTCTCGACCAGATGGGCCACGAGGCCGGTCTTGTTGAGGGTTTCCTTGATCGGCTTGGCGGCGGCGGGCGCCGCAGCAGCTGCCTTCGGCTTCGGCGCTGCCTTGGTGGCCGCTGCCTTCGTCGCTGCTGCTTTCTTGGGTGCCGGGGATGCTTTGGCCATGGTTCTCCTGCTTGTGTTCAGTGGGATGGACGACGCTGTGAACGTGCACAGCAGCGGCGAGTATACGGACTGGCTGCAAGATTGCTGAATGAAGCTTGTTGACGCATGTCGGCGCAGTTGCAACGTCTGTCGCAAGGCATTGCGAGCTCAGGCTACCAACTGTGGCAGCCACGCTGCTGGCGGCGCGGGTTCGCCCTCGTGGCGCAGCAGCTGCGGGCGACCATCAAAGCCGTAACGTGCCTGCCAGTAGTGCTGGCGCAGCGGCTCGAACAAGGTCAGCCGGCCATCGTGCTCGAACACGCCAGTGTCGATGAATAGCAGGTTGCCGCAGGCCAGCGGCCTTCGATCCGGCGCGTAGCTGTGGCCGGCGATGATCTGGTCGATGCCGGGCACCGGCTGCAAGGCGCGCGACAGCCGGGCCTGCAGCGTGTCGGTGAGCGTCTGCGGCGCCCGCAGCCGGTGCAGGCGTTCGCAGGCTGCGATCCGCCGGCGGCCCCAGAGCAGGCTGTCCTGCAGGGCCTTGGCATCGGCGGCATTCGAGAGGCCGGCAGCGCGCGGTGCGCGGGGCAGGTCGCGGTTCAGTGCTTCGACATCGGACCAGACGGCGCCGATCGGCATGCACCAGGCCGATGCGCCGGCCATCGCGCAGCGGCAAGGTCATCGCCAGCGGCAGGCCATCGACGCATCGCGCCAGCGCCCGCAGCTCGGTATCGGCCAAGGCCTGGCCCCACTGTCCGCCATTGCGGTGCCAGAGCATCGCCGAGGTCACGTCGTGCATCGAGTCCTGCAGCAGGGCCTCGTGGTTGCCGCGCAGCGAGAGGAACCACGGCAGCGCGGCCACGCGCTGCAGCAGTTCGAGGCTGTCTGGCCCGCGGTCGATCAGATCGCCGAGCGCGATCAGGCGATCGCGGCTTGGCTCGAAGTGCACCGCCGTCAGCAGGCCGTCGAGCAGCGCGGCATGGCC
>CAYPJK010000544.1:0-2201 GCA_964411025.1 uncultured Nevskia sp. | reverse complement strand
CCGCACCCTTCACGCAGGTCGGCACCGCAGGCGCGCGACGCATTATTTCGGTCGAAACACAGGCGGACTTCCTGCAGGTAGCGACCCTTGCACTGCAGCGCCAGACTGTCCGGCCGGAGTGCCGGGTTGGCATCCAGCAGATCGTGGCGCAACTGGTCGGCATCGACGTCGAGCGGTTCCGGCAGCCGTTGGTAGCGTTCCGGAATGCGAATGGCCCGATAGCGCTGCTCCAGCGCCGCGAAGTAGCGGTCAGCCCCCAGGCCGCTGCAGCTGCCGTGCTTGCGCCACTCGTGAATGATCAGGCCGCGGCTCGGCATGATTGGCAGCAGCCGGTTGATCGTCGCCTCAGGCACCTGCTCGCGGGTCTCGCAGTTCTGCGGCCACCCGCGTTCGTTCTGGGGCCACAGGCCGTGAGCCACGAACGCGTAGGGACGCGCGCACTGCGGATCGTCGACGCGCCGTCGGCTGGCGCAGTATTCCGGCGACCAGGACAGGCTCAGCACGTAGTAATCAAAGACCCCGGCCGCATCGCGCGGCCGATGTTCGCGAGCCGTGGCGGTGCCGGCAAGCAGCCCCCCCAGCCGCGCGCGGGCGCGCGACCGACGCATCATCGCCGCGCCGCTAGCCGACCTCAGGCCTTCTGACCGGCCAGGAACAGCCAGGTTTCGACGACCGTGTCGGGGTTCAGGCTCATCGATTCGATGCCCTGATCGAGCAGCCATTTCGCCAGATCCGGATGATCGCTCGGGCCCTGACCGCAGATGCCGACGTACTTGTTGGCGCGCTTGCAGGCCGAGATCGCCATCGACAGCATCTTCTTGACCGCCGGGTCGCGCTCGTCGAAGCCGCCGGCCACCAGGCCGGAGTCGCGATCGAGCCCGAGGGTCAGCTGGGTCATGTCATTCGAGCCGATCGAGAAGCCATCGAAGTACTCGAGGAACTCGTCCGCCATCACGGCGTTGCTCGGCAGCTCGCACATCATGATCAGTTTGAGCCCGTTGTCGCCCCGCTTCATGCCGTTGGCGGCCAGGATGTCCGACACGCCCTTGGCTTCGGCCAGCGTACGCACGAACGGCACCATCACCTGCACGTTGGTCAGGCCCATTTCGTCGCGGACGTACTTCAGCGCCTTGCATTCGAGGTCGAAGCACGGCCGGAAGTCCTTCGAGATGTAGCGCGACGCGCCGCGGAACCCGAGCATCGGGTTTTCCTCGTGCGGCTCGTAGCGGCCACCGGCGACCAGGTTGGCGTACTCGTTCGACTTGAAGTCGGACAGGCGCACGATCACCGGCTCCGGCGCGAAGGCCGCCGCGATCATCGCGATGCCCTCGGCCATCCGCATCCAGAAGTAGTCGAGCGGGCTCGGATAGGCGGCGATCATCGGGTCGATGATCCGGCGCAGGTCGGCCGGCTGCTTGTCGAGTTCCAGCAAGGCCTGCGGGTGGATGCCGATCTGGCGGTTGACGATGAATTCCAGGCGGGCGAGGCCGACGCCCTTGTGCGGCAGGCTGGCGAAGTCGAACGCCTGCTCCGGCGTGCCGACATTCATCATGATCTTGACCGGGATCTCCGGCATCTTGTCGAGCTCGATCTCGTCGACGGCGTAGTCGACGTGACCCTCGTAGACGAAACCGGTGTCGCCTTCGGCGCAGCTCACGGTGACGTCGGTGCCGTCCTTCAACACAGTCGTTGCGTTGCCGGTGCCGACAACCGCCGGGATACCCAGCTCACGGGCGATGATCGCCGCGTGGCAGGTGCGCCCGCCGCGATTGGTGACGATGGCGCTGGCACGCTTCATCACCGGCTCCCAATCGGGATCCGTCATGTCGGTGACCAGCACGTCGCCCGGCTGCACGCGTTCCATCTGCTCGATCGAGTTCAGGAAGCGGACGCGGCCGGCGCCGATCTTCTGGCCGATCGCGCGGCCCTCGATCAGCACCTTGCCCTTCGACTTCAGCTTGTAGCGGCGCAGGCGGCTGCCGCCGGCACGCGACTGCACCGTTTCCGGGCGCGCCTGCAGGATGTACAGCTTGCCGTCGGTGCCATCGAGACCCCATTCGATGTCCATCGGCCGCTGGTAGTGCTTCTCGATGATCAGCGCCTGACGAGCCAGGTCAGTGATCTGGGCATCGGTCAGCGAGAACTGACGGCGGTCGGCGTCGGCGACCGACGTGAACTCGACTGCCTTGCCGCCGCTCGGG
>CAYPJK010000543.1:0-2204 GCA_964411025.1 uncultured Nevskia sp. | reverse complement strand
GAAGCGCTCGGCATGGCCCATCTGCCGCTTGCCGACTACCGCCCGCAGGCCTCCAACGGCGCGCGCGGCCTGCTCAAGGTGGCGCTGAACATCGCGATGGACCATCCGGACTACGAGGCCCGCAAGGCCCTGTTCCTGAAGTTCTACGAAGCCAACCTGACCACTCACAGCCGCCTGTTCGACGGCGTCGCGGAGATGCTGGCGGCGCTTGATGAAGCCGGCATTCCCTGGGGCATCGTCACCAACAAGGCCGGCTGGCTGGCCCAGCCGGTGGTCGAGCAGCTCGGCTTCGCCGCCAACTGCCGGGTGCTGATCGCCGGTGATTCGACACCGCACCCGAAGCCTGCGCCGGACGGCCTGCTGCTGGCGGCGCGCAAGGTCGGCGTCGATCCGAACGCTTGCGTCTATGTCGGCGATGACGTTCGCGACGTGGTCGCCGGCCGCGCCGCCAGCATGCGCACGGTGGCCGCCGGCTGGGGTTATCTCGGCACCGAACCGGACCTCGAGAAATGGCAGGCCGACGACATCGTCGCCACCCCTGCCGACCTTCTTTCGCTGCTGAAACTGACGCCCGCCGCCTGATGAGCATTGCCCCTTCGATTCCTGCCGGCTACCAGCCGCCCGCTGGCCTGCTGGCCGGCCGCACCATCCTGGTCACCGGCGCCGGCTCCGGCCTCGGCCGCGCCACCGCGCTGGCGGCCGCCAAGTGCGGCGCCACGGTGATCCTGCTGGGCCGCACGACCAAGAAACTGGAAGCGGTGTTCGACGAGATCGAAGCGGCCGGCGGCCCGCAGGCAGCGATCCTGCCGATGAACCTGGTCAGCGCCACCTGGGCCGACCTGTTCGAGGTCGCCGAAACCATCGAGCGCGAGTTCGGCACGCTGCACGGGCTGGTCCACTGCGCGGCGCATTTCCCCGGCTTCACGCCGATCACCGAGGAAAAGCCCAAGGACTGGATGGACGGCCTGCAGGTGAACCTGACCGCCGCCTACGCGCTGACCCGTCACTGCCTGCCGCTGATGCAGCAGACGCCGGACGCCAGCATCGTCTTCGTGACCGACGCCGTGGCCCGCGAGCCGAAGGCGCTGCGCGGCAGCTACGGCGTCGCCAAGTACGCGCTCGAAGGGCTGGTGAAGATCTGGTCCCAGGAACTGAGCGTGACGCCGGGCCTGCGGATGAACAGCTACGACCCCGGCGCGCTGCAGACGCCGCTGCGCGCCAAGGGCTACGTGTCCGAGGAAGTGCAGAAGCTGCCGGAAGCCGCGATCGCCGCACCCGGCCTGATCTGGCTGCTGGGGCCGGACAGCGCCGGCGTCAACGGCCAGGCCCTGAGCCGAGGCTGAGCCGCGCCTGCGTCGCGCCCCGAGGCGGGCGGTCGCTGAAATGTGGATCTGACCCCAATTTTGGTTCTTCTGCGGCCCTGCGGGGAGCGTCGTGACGCGTTCCTGGCACGGGACCGCAAGCTGCAGGAGGGCTGACGGCGTCGCAAAACCGTCGCCGATCGGTCTGGTACGCCACTTGTAACAGCCCCGATGTCCGCCGGATTCCCGGCACGCATCGAGGCTGTCGACATGAATTCCGCACTCTGGGTTGCCAAGACCGGGCTGGATGCCCAGGCCACGCGGATGAGCGTGGTGTCTAACAATCTCGCCAACGTCAACACCAGCGGCTTCAAGCGCGGTCGGGCCGCGTTCGAGGACCTGCTGTACCAGACGGTGCGCCAGCCCGGCGGCCAGACCACCCAGCAGACCCAGGCGCCGACCGGCCTGACCCTGGGGACTGGCGTGCGCGTGGTGGCCACCGACAAGCAGTTCACCCAGGGCAATCTGCAGCAGACCAACAATTCGCTCGATGTCGCGATCAACGGCCGCGGCTTCTTCCAGATCCTGCAGCCGGACGGCACCGTGGCCTATGGCCGCGACGGCAGCTTCCAGCTGAACAGCCAGGGCGAGCTGGTCACGTCCAACGGCTATCCGCTGCAGCCGGGCATCCAGATTCCGCCGAACGCGCTGAGCGTGACCATCGGCACCGATGGCACGGTATCGGCGCAGCTGCCAGGGCAGGCGGCCGGCCAGCAGGTCGGCACGCTGACGCTGGCGGATTTCGTCAATCCGGCCGGCCTGCAGGCGGTCGGCGGCAATCTCTATGTGGAAACCGCCGCCAGCGGCGCGCCGCAGGTCGGCACGCCCGGCGTCAATGGCGTC
>CAYPJK010000542.1:0-2209 GCA_964411025.1 uncultured Nevskia sp. | reverse complement strand
GAGATGCCGAGTTCGACCACCATCGGCATGCCGTAGGTCGCGCTCATCGCGCCGAAGAACAGGCCGTTCTCCATCGACAGGAACGCGATCACCTGCGACATGGCCTTGCGCCGCGTGATCATGGTCAGGAACGCGAGCAGGATGACCGCGATGGCGATGCCGATGGTGCTGCGGGTAGCGGTGCTGGCGAGCGCCGCGATCGGCTGGGCCAGCCCGAACGCGAACACCACGATGAGCAGGCCGGCCAGCATGATCGCCGCCGGATTCAGCACCGGCTCGCTGTCCCAATAGACGTCCAGGCGCAGGATCAGGCGATGCAGCAGCCACGGCAGGAACAGGGTCTTCAACCCCAGGGTGAGCGCGGTCGACACGTACAGGTGCAGGTGCTGGGTGCGCAGCGCCACCAGCAGGGTGGCCAGGGTCAGCAGCGCACCCTGCAAGGCCAGCAGGTTGACCAGGCTGACCACCCGCCGTTGCGACAGCATGGCGAAGGACACCAGCAGCAGGAGCGCGGCGCAGGTGTTCAGCACTTGCAGATCGAAAGGGGTCGGGATCATGCGCGTCAGCCGGCCAGCAGCAGGTGCACGAGCAGGCCGAGCACCGCCAGCATGAAGGCGGTGGCCAGCAGTTCCGGCGCGCGGAACACGCGCAGCTTGGCCGAGACGGTCTCGATCAGCGCCAGCGCCGCGCCGGCCACGCCGAGCTTGAGTGCGAGGGCCGCGACGCACGCGACCAGCCCGGCCGGCGAGGTGCCGGCATGGGCCACGCCCCACGGCACGAACAGCGCGAAGCCGATGCAGGCGTAGTTGTACAGCTTGAGCGCGGCGGCCCATTCCATCAGCGCGAGGTGCCGTGCCGAGTACTCCAGCAGCAGCGCCTCGTGGATCATGGTCAGTTCGAGGTGGGTGGCCGGGTTGTCGACCGGAATCCGCGCGGTCTCGGCCAACAGCACGATGGTGAAGGCGACCGCGGTGAAGGCCAGCGAGGGTTCCAGCATCAAGGTGCGTGAGGCGAGGTGGCCGGCGATGGCCGGCAGCGCGGTCGATTGGGAGACCAGCGCGGCCACGAACACGATCATGAGCAGCGCCGGTTCGGCCAGAAAACCGATCAGCATCTCGCGACGCGCGCCGAGCGAGCCGAACGCGGTGCCGATGTCCATCGCCGCCAACGCCACCAGCACCCTGGCCGTGGCCAGCAGGCCGACCAGCGCAATGCCGTCGGCGGCCAGGGTCAGCGGCAAGGCGGTGCCGAGCGACGGCACGATGGCGGCGGCCACGACCATGATGCCGAAGACGAGATAGGGCGCGATGCGGAACAGGCTCGAAGCATGCTCGGCCACCACCGCCTGCTTGGCGAACAGCTTGCGCAGATTGTGGTAAGGCAGCAGTACGCTCGGCGCGCGACGGTTCTGCAACCAGGCGCGACATTGGTTGACCCAGCCCAGGAACAGCGGCGCGGCGAGCAGCGCGAGCAGTATTTCGGTCACCTGCATGGCGAACGCGGCGGCCATCACAGCACCACCCCCAGCAACAGCAGCAGGGTTGCGAAGCTGTAGGCGAGATAGGTCGAGATGCGGCCCTGCTGCAGGCGCGCGACGCCGTCGGCGAGGTAGCCGATCAGACGCGCCAGCGGCCGATAGCCGTAAAGCCACACCCGGTCCTCGATCTCGATGCGGTAACGGGGCGCGAGGTCGGCCGGCCCGGGCAGGCTGCGGGTGGTCTTGAAGAACGGCTGGAAAATGTGCCGGATCGGCTGGCCGAAGCCCTCGGCGGTGTCCTGCATGCGTGCATCGAACACGCCGCTGCCGCAATCCCACGGCGGCACGCGCCGCACGCCGCGGCGTGACAGTCCGTGCACGGCGAGCACGCTGATGCCGAGCACGATGGCCGCGACCGCGACATAGCCGAGCGGCGCGTAGGTCGCCTGTCGGGCGACGCCCGGCGCCAACAACCACCAGCTCGCGGTCGACGGACCGAGAGTCGCACCGACCAACTGCGCAGCGACGTGATCGAGGCCGGCGACGACCTGCACCGGAAACAGGCCGAGCGCGACGCCGCCCGTGACCAGCAACAGCAGGCCGACCCGCTCCAACCAGCCAGCATCGTGCGCCCTGGACAGCGCCGATTCGCGGGGCTGGCCGAGGAAGACGATGCCGAAGAACTTCACCATCACGTAGCCCGCCAGCGCCGCCGCCAGCACCACGATCGCC
>CAYPJK010000541.1:0-2211 GCA_964411025.1 uncultured Nevskia sp. | reverse complement strand
TGAAGTCCTGCGTCGGCAGCACCTGGTGCCGCTACGGCGTGCAGGACTCGGTGACGATGGCGATCCGGATCGAAGAGCGTTATCGCGGCCTGCGCTCACCGCACAAGATCAAGATGGCGGTCTCCGGCTGCACCCGCGAATGCGCTGAAGCGCAGAGCAAGGATGTCGGCGTGATCGCCACCGAAAAAGGCTGGAACCTGTATGTCGCCGGCAACGGCGGCATGAAGCCGCGCCACGCCGAACTGCTGGCCGCCGATGTCGACGACGAGACGCTGATCCGGCTCATCGACCGATTCCTGATGTTCTACATCCGCACCGGCGATCGCCTGCAGCGCACGGCGACCTGGATCGAGAACCTCGAAGGCGGACTCGGCTATGTCAAGAAAGTCGTCATCGACGACAGCCTCGGCCTGTGCGCGGCGCTGGAAGCCGACATGGCGCAGCAGGTAGCGACCTACGAATGCGAATGGAAGCGCGCGATCACGACGCCGGAAACGCTGAAACGCTTCCGCCACTTCGTCAATGCGCCGGACGCGGACAGCAACATCCAGTTCGTCGACGAGCGGGGCCAGATCCGGCCGAAGTCGGCGCTGGAAAAGCGCGCCGTCGCCACCGGCGAGGTGACGCCATGACCGACGCCGCCCGCTGGACCTGCGTCTGCCACCGCGACGACATCGTGCCGAACACCGGCGTGGCCGCGCGGGTCGGTGCCGCGCAGGTCGCGGTGTTCCGCGTCGTCGCGCCCGATGGCACCGAGGACGGCATCTTCGCCATCGACAACTTCGACGTCTGCTCGCAGGCCAACGTGCTGAGCCGCGGCCTGATCGGCGAACTGACGACCGAGCAGGGCCCGGTGCTGGTGGTGGCATCGCCGATCTACAAGAACCACCTGTGCCTGAAGACCGGCCGCTGCCTGGAAGACGAAGCCTGGTCGGTGCAGCCCTGGGCGGTGCGCTGCGGCGACGACGGCACGATCATGGTGCGCAGCTCGTGACCGAAGCCCGGCGGCCATCGCCCGCGGCCGGCGCGCTAGGCCGCCTGACGGCCCGCGGGGACCGGCGATGAAGCCCCGTCTGGTGGTGATCGGCAACGGCATGGCCGGCATCCGTACCGTCGAAGAACTGCTGAAGCTCGATCCCGACGGCTACCGGATCACCGTGTTCGGCGCCGAGCCGCACGGCAACTACAACCGCATCCTGCTGTCGCCGGTGCTGGCGGGCGAGAAGCGTTTCGAGGACATCGTCACGCACGACCGGGCCTGGTACGCGCGGCACGGCATCGCGCTGCAGGCCGGCAAGCCGGCGGTCGGCATCGATCGCGCCCGCCGCGTGGTGGTCGCACAGGACGGGCAGGAAGTCGCCTACGACCGCCTGCTGATCGCCACCGGCTCGCGGCCGTTCGTGATCCCGGTGCCGGGCCACCAGCTCAGGGGCGTGATCGCGTTCCGCGACATCCACGATGTCGAAGCCATGCTGGCCGCCGCCTGCAGCCACCGCCATGCGGTGGTGATCGGCGGCGGCCTGCTCGGTCTGGAAGCCGCCAACGGGCTGCTGCGCCAGGGCATGTCGGTGACCGTGGTCCATGTCAACGACCGCCTGATGGAACGCCAGCTCGACGCCCCGGCGGCACGGCTGCTGAAAGCGGCGCTGGAGAAGCGCGGCATGCGCTTCCTGCTGGAAGCGAACACGGCGGAAATCGTCGGCGACCCGCGTGTCACGGCGGTACGCTTCCAGGACGGCAGCGAGATCGCCGCCGACCTGGTGGTGATGGCGGTCGGCATCCGGCCGAACGTTGATCTGGCCAAGGCCGCCGGCCTGCACGTGGAGCGGGCGATCGTCGTCGACGACACCTTGCAGACCGCGACCGATCCGCGCATCTACGCGGTCGGCGAATGCGTGCAGCACCGCAAGAGCGTCTACGGCCTGGTCGCGCCGCTGTGGGAGCAGGCGCGCGTCTGCGCCGCTCATCTCGCTGGCTTCGGCCATCGCCGCTACGGCGGCTCGGTGACCGCGACCCGGCTCAAGGTGACCGGCATCGATCTCTATTCCGCCGGTGATTTCATCGGCGGGCCGGACACCGAAGACCTGCTGCTGCGCGACCCCGGCCGGAGCGTCTACAAGCGGCTGGTGCTGAAGGACAACCGCATCGTCGGCGTGGTGCTGTATGGCGAGGTCGGCGACGGTCCGTGGTATTTCGAGCTGATGCAGGCCG
>CAYPJK010000540.1:0-2211 GCA_964411025.1 uncultured Nevskia sp. | reverse complement strand
GTGGTCGGATTCAGTGGCAGGCCGAACGCGCCCAGGGTGCCGAAGTAGACCGCGATCGGCACCAGGTTCGGCACCGTGGCAACCAGCCCGGCCTTCACCGAGGTGAACATCAGCGACAGCAGGCAGGCGATGGCGATCACCGCGATGGCGATCGACGCCAGATGGCCCGCCGCCAGCGCCTCGACCGCCCGCGTGGCCAGCACCGAACTGCCGGTGAAGCGGGCTTCCAGCGACGCCGGCAGTGCCGCCGCACGGGCTTCGGCGCGATGCAGGAAATCACCGATCGCCTGCGAGCCATCGACATTGATCCGCACCGAGATCAGCGCGCTGCGGTACTGCGGATCGATCAGCCGGCTCAGCGTGTCGGAGGCCGCGAACAGCAGGATCTGCTTGACCGCGGCATCGTCGTTGGGAATGCCGAAATGCAGCGGCTCGTTGTTGTTCAGTGCCAGGTTGGTCAGCTTCAGCTGGTCGACATACGACACGGCCGCGCCGACTTCCGGCTGCGCCCGCAGCCAGTCTTGGAAACTGTCGATCGCCTCGATCAGGCGCGGATCGGTCAACGCATCGGGAACCCGCGCGTCGATCAGCACGGTCACGAAGTTGGCGCCGTTGAATGCCTGTGCCACCGCTTCGAAATCGCGCCGGACGCTTGCCGACGCATCGAAGCTGGCGATGAAATCGGCCCCGCCGCGGATCCGCGTGGCGGCCGTGAAACCGATGACGATCAGCAGCGCAGCGGCCGCGATGATCGCCCGCCGGTTGCGCAAGTCGAACTCGGCGAGCGCTGTGGCGAAGCGGCCGAACAGCCGGGTGGCGATCGGTGGCGTTTCCCGCGTGCAGCGCAGCGCATTGAGCAGCGCCGGCAGGAACAGATGGGTCAGCGCGCCGACATACAGCGTGCCCAGGCTGGCCAGCAGCGCGAAGCCACGCACCGCCGGCAGCGGATTCAGCAGCAGGCTCAGGAAGCCGATCACCGTCGTGGTGGCCGACAGGGTCAGGCCGGTGGAGATGCGCCGCATCACCCATTCGGCGCGCTGGCTGTTGCGGGCATTCGGCAGCACCGTGCGCGACAGGAAATGCGCCGCCAGCAGGTGCACGGTGTACGACAGGCCGATGGTGATCACCAGCGGCGGCACGATGGCGCTGACGAGGTTGAACGGGATGTTCAGCAGCACCGCGCTGGCCACGGTCCAGACCAGCGCGATGGCGACCGACAACAGCGCCGATCCGGCAGCGACGACACTGCGGAAGGTCGCCAGCAGCAGCACCGCGATCGCCGCGAACACTGCCGGCACCGTGCGCTTCAGGGTCCGGTCCAGCGCCTCGCGGGTCGCCGCGCGCACCGGCAGCGTACCGGTCAGGTAGACCTCCGACGCGCCGCCGACGTCGGTGACGACCGCCCGCGCCCGGGCATCGAAGCCGAGCCGCAGGTAGTCCTTCGGCGTCAGCGTGTCGAGGGTCAGCGCGAACGCCGCCATGCTGCCATCGGCCGATACCAGCGTGCCGCGATACAGCGGATTGGCCTGGATGTCCGAAGCGAACTGGGCGACGACGGCCGGATCGCGGGCTGCCTGATCGGCGAAGCTGGTGACATCGATCTCGTCATCGCCGGCCTTGACGTTCGGCGCGTTGGCCAGCGAGTGAACATCGGTGACACCCGGCAGCTGACGGAAGCCATCGGCGATGCGGGCAATCCGGGCGATGTGATCGGCGCTGTAGACGCTCGGCTCGAAGCGCACCGCAATCACCAGCGGATCGTCGATGCCGAACGTCTTGCGCACCCGATCGAGCACGGCGCGCTCCGGATCGTGGGCCGGCAGCAGCGCCTCCGCCGCCGGATCGACCTGGAACCGCACCTCGCGGGTCACCGGATTCACGCATAGCAGCAATGCGATGACGGTGACGGCCGCCACGGCGGCCAGCACGGTACGCGGCCGTCGTGCGACGCCGCCGAGCCAGGCGACGGTATCCATCAGTTGCCGCGGTAGAACGAGGTCGGATCGAACAGCCGCGACGGCAGTTCGTCAGCGCTGCCGCTGACGCCGGTCACCTTCAGCCGCGTGCGGGTGTTTTCCTTGACATCGCGCATCAGCAGTTCGGACAGATACCAGTAGCCGTCGGCGCGCTTCAGGCTGTCGGCCGACGCGCTCAGTTCCTTGCGCAGGGTCTTGCCCTCGAAGAACTCGGCTTTCAGCGCCGTGCACGACT
>CAYPJK010000539.1:0-2211 GCA_964411025.1 uncultured Nevskia sp. | reverse complement strand
AGCCTACTCGACCGTGACGGACTTCGCCAGATTGCGCGGCTGATCGACATCGGTTCCGCGCAGCAGCGCGACGTGATACGCCAGCATCTGCAGCGGCAGCGTGTAGACAATCGGTGCCTGGAGCGGCGTGATGTGCTCGGGCATCGTGATGACTTCCACGCCTTCGCTGGCGGTGAAGCCGGACTCGGGGTCGGCGAACACGAACAGCTGGCCACCGCGGGCGCGGACTTCTTCGAGGTTGGACTTGAGCTTTTCGAGCAGGGCGTTGTTCGGGGCAACGGCGATCACCGGCATGTCGGCGTCGATCAGCGCCAGCGGGCCGTGCTTGAGTTCGCCGGCCGGGTAGGCCTCGGCGTGGATGTAGGAGATTTCCTTCAGCTTCAGCGCGCCTTCCAGCGCCACCGGCCAGGTCGGGCCGCGGCCGAGAAACAGCGCGTGGCGCTTGTCGGCGAAGTGCTGCGCCAGTGCCTTGATCTGCGGCTCCAGCTTCAGCGTGCGCTCGATCATTTCCGGCACGTGGGCGATCTGCCGCACGTACTGCGCTTCCACCGCCGCGCTCATGCCGTTGTGGCGCGCCAGCGCCACGCCGAGGATGCCGAGTGCGGCCAGCTGCGTCGTGAACGCCTTGGTCGAGGCAACACCGATCTCCGGGCCGGCGCGGGTCATCAGGACGAGGTTGGCTTCGCGTACCAGCGAGGATTCCGGCACGTTGCAGATCGCCGCCGTCGCCAGATAGCCCAGCTTCTTCGCCTCGCGCAGCGCGGCCAGCGTGTCGGCGGTTTCGCCGGACTGCGAGATCGCGAGGAACAGCGTGTCCGGCGGCACGACCGGGTTGCGGTAGCGATACTCGCTGGCGACCTCGACGGTACACGGCAGCTTGGCGCCCTGTTCGATGTAGTACCGCGCGATCAGGCCGGCGTGGTAGCTGGTGCCGCAGGCGACGATGTGGACGTTGCGGATCTTCGGCAGCAGCGCTTCGGCCAGCGGGCCGAGCGCGGCGGTCAGCACCCGCTTGCCGGTGATGCGCTCGGCGAGCGTGTCGGCAATCGCGCGCGGCTGCTCGTGGATTTCCTTCTGCATGTAGTGGGCGTAATCGCCACGCGCCACGGCTTCGGCGGACAGGCTCGATTCGCGCACCGGGCGTTCGACCGTCCGGCCGTCGCGGTCGACGATGCGGACGCCGCTCTCGCGGATCTCGGCGACATCGCCTTCTTCCAGGAAGCTGAACTGGCGGGTCACTGGCAGCAGCGCCTGGACATCGGAGGCGACGTAGTGCTCGCCTTGCCCGTAGCCGACCACCACGGGACAGCCGGCGCGCGCCGCGACGATGCAATCCGGGTCCAGCGGCGACAGCACCACGATCGCGTAGGCGCCGTGCAGGCGCCGGATCGCGGCCTGCACGGCGGCGCGCAGCGAGCCGCTGGTGGTCAGCTCGTGCGCGACCAGATGGGCGACGACTTCGGTATCGGTTTCGCTGCTGAACACATAGCCGCGGCCGCGTAGTTCCTCGCGCAGCTCGTCGTGGTTCTCGATGATGCCGTTGTGCACCAGGCCAACGACATCGCTGCTGAAATGCGGATGCGCGTTGCGCTCGCTGGGCACGCCGTGGGTGGCCCAGCGGGTGTGCGAGATGCCGCGATGGCCGGCGATCGGGTGGGCGACGATGTCGTTCGCCAGCTGCTGCACCTTGCCCTGAGCGCGACGCCGGGCCAGGGCGCCGGCCGACGTCAGCAATGCCACGCCGGCCGAGTCGTAGCCGCGGTATTCCAGCCGGCGCAGGCCTTCGACGAGGATCGGCGTGACATCACGAGGCGCGACGGCGCCGACGATTCCGCACATGGCATGGAGGACAGTTGGGAGGCGGCGTTATTGTATCGGCATCGGTCTGCGTGCCTGCGGACGCCCACATTCGGTACCCGGAGTCGCCCTTGAGCATGCTGCTGGCTGCGTTGTCGATGTTGATTGCCCTGTTGACCGCCGGGCTCGGCTGGGCGCTGCTGCGGTTGCAGCGGCGGGTCGATGCGCTGCATGGCCAGCTGGTTGGCGATGGTGCAGCGGCGCTGGCGCCGGGGCGGGTCGGCCCGGTGATCGAGATCCGCATCCTCAATCCGTTTGACCTGGCGGTGAAGGAAACGCCGCTCGCCGGCCCGGCGGCCAAGGTCGCGCCGAAGATGATCGAGCGGATCGTCTATTCGCGCGCTGCCCAGCAGA
>CAYPJK010000538.1:0-2213 GCA_964411025.1 uncultured Nevskia sp. | reverse complement strand
AGCTGAGCTTTCGGACCGGCTGGCTCGACAAGCACCCGCTGACCCGCGAAGACCTTGAACTGGAGACCGGCTTCATCGCGGCCACCGGCCACAAGCTGCGCTTCAGCTAGCGCCGCCCCGGGCGGTCAGCCCTTTTCGTTCTCGTCGCGCCAGAGCTGGGCGCCCAGGAAGATCAGCCGCACCTGGTGCACGTGGTTGTCTTCCTGCGCCGCGGCCTGCGCCTCGTCTCCCGGCGGCAGGTCGAGGATGTCGGTCGCCGCGTGGAGCATGGTGTTGACCACCAGCTCGCAGACCATGCGCAGCGATTCCGGCGACAGGTTCGGGAAGATCGCGAGATGTCGCAGGTCGGATGTCATCTCGTCGATGAACTGGTCCACCTCGTTGCGGATCGCGCTGCGGATCACCGGCGAGCCGCCGCTGCGCTCGCCGGCGACAAACAGGAAATGCAGGCGGTTGGATAGCACGAACGCCTTGTAGACCTGCACCGAGCGGCGAATCATGTCTTTCACCGGCGCGCCCGCACGGCGCGCTTCGCGCAGCATGCGGCGCAGCGTCAGGCCGCTTTCCTCGACCAGCACCAGCCCCAGCTCGTTGGTGTCCTTGAAATGGCGATAGAACGAGGTCGGCACCACGCCGGCCACGCGGGTGATCTCGCGCAGGCCAAGGGAATTGACGCTGCGCCCTTCGTTCAGCAGCTGCAGCGCGGCATCGATCAGCGCGTCCCGCGTGCGCTGCTTGCGCTGACCACGCGGCAGCGTCGCCTCGTCGTCTTCGACGACCGACGGTTCAGATGCGGGGCGGCTGCGTACAGTCATGACGATTCCTGGTGATCCGGCCGTGATGTTAGCTCGAAACCTCAGGAAAAACCGAGCACTAGCGCAGCTGCGTGAACATTTTTCCGTTTTTAGTGCACAACTGTTGACATACGATTTTCCATCAGTGAACATACGTCCACTCACTGAGGAATCTTCGTCATGTCCGCCATCGCTCCGCGCTCCCACTTCCTTGCCAACGGCCTGCGCCGCGTCCTGGGCTCGCGACTCGCTGCCACGCTGACCTACCCGCACGGCGTCGACCGCTACCTCGAACAGTTCGCACCGGCCGAATCGTTGACCGAGGTGCGCGCCGACGTCGTCGCGATCGAGCATCCGACCGCCGACAGCGTCACGCTGCGTCTGCGCCCGAACCGCAACTGGAAAGGCTTCCGCGCCGGCCAGTACCTGCGCCTGACGGTGGAGATCGACGGCCGTCGCCGCAGTCGCTGCTATTCACCGGCACAGTCGGTGCACGCCGCTGACGGCCTGATCGAACTGACTGCAAAGCGCCACGCCGGTGGCTTGGTGTCGAGCTTCCTGAAGCAGCGGCTGCAGGTCGGCGCTGTCGTCGGGCTGTCGCAGGCCGAAGGGCAGTTCGCGCTGCCGGACACGCGGCCGTCGCGGCTGCTGCTGATCAGCGGCGGCAGCGGGATCACCCCGGTGATGTCGATGCTGCGCACGCTGATCGACGAAGGACACACCGGCCCGATCACCTTCCTGCACTACGCCAACACCGCGCAGGACCAGCTGTATGGCGCCGAGCTGGCCGCGATCGCCGCACGCTTCCCGAACGTGCAGCTGCTGCGCGGCTACGCCGAGCCGAACCAGGGCGGCGAACTGGAGGGCCTGTTCTGCCGCGCGCACCTGAATGCAGTGCCGGACTTCGCGGATGCCGAGGCGTTCCTGTGCGGCCCGCCGGGCATGATGAAAGCCGTGCAGAAGCTGTGGGCCGACGAGGGGCTCGCCGAGCGCCTGCATGTCGAACACTTCGCGGCTGCGCCGGCCGTGGTCGCCGACAGCGCCCATGCCGACGGCGACGTGCGCTTCATCCGCAGCGAGCGCCTGGCGAAGAACAGCGGCGCCACCCTGCTCGACCAGGCCGAGGCCGCCGGCCTGAAGCCGGAATCCGGCTGCCGCATGGGCATCTGCCACGCCTGCACCTGCCGCAAGGCTTCGGGCCGCGTCCGCGACACCCGCACCGGCGAGATCAGCGATGCCGGCGAGGCCGACATCCAGATCTGCGTCAGCGTGCCGGTCGGCACCGTGACGCTGGACCTGTGAGCCCTCCTTCCGAACACGCCGTCCTGCTGACCCAAACTTCCCAGGAAACCCAGACCATGACCGCCATCCAGAAGGACACCTGCTGCTCGCTGACGCCGGCCCAGTTCGCGGCGATCG
>CAYPJK010000537.1:0-2214 GCA_964411025.1 uncultured Nevskia sp. | reverse complement strand
ACCTTGGCGGCATCGTCGACGCCGGGCGGCACGCGATGGGTCAGCAGGTCCACGAGGAAAGCTTCTTCGCCAGCCGGCGGGTTCTTGATCAGTTCGATCAGCTCGGCGGTCTGCTGGGCGGACAGCGGCAGCGGCGGGATACCGAGAGCAGCGCGCTCGGCAGTGTGTTGGCGATAGGCTTGCAGCATGGCGGTGAAGGTCCGTGTGGGAAGGCGGTGGACGAGGGCGGCGCAGCGCGCGGCACTCCCACCTCAGGTTCGCGGGAACGGCACGGACGATGCATCACGCGGCCCGGATTGTAGCATTTGGGCCACATGGCCGGCCCCATCCGGTGACCGTGCAGCACTCGGGAACCGATGCCGATCGATCGGGTCGGAACCTGCAATGGCATCGCGCACCGGTCGATGCCGCCCGAACAGGCCCCTCCCGTCATGATCCGATTGCCGACGCTGCGGCGTCTCCGCTTCCTGCTGCCCTTGCTGCTGTTGTCCGCCTGCAGCAGCGGTCGCTCCAGCAACGCCGGTGCGCCGGTCATCGAGTCGTTCAGTGCCAGTCCGGCGCGCGTCAATGCCGGCCGCGAGGTCACGCTGACCTGGCGCGTCCGGGATGCCGATCGCCTGTTGCTGCTGCCCGGCAACATCGACGTGACCGGCACCACCGAGATCAGCCTGCCGGTCACCGACAACGGTGCCTTCGCGCTGCAAGCCAGCAACGAACGCGGCAGCCGCACGCAGCCGGCGACGGTGGTGGTCTATGACTGGCGCGCCGTCGGCGATGCGCTGGACGGCGCGGTGAGCGCCGGCACCATCGACGGTGCAAGTTTCGCGCTGATCGACCGCGGCGGTCCGCTGTACACGGCCGAGCGCGGCGACATCGCGCTGAACCAGATGGTGCCGCTGGCGTCGGCCAGCAAGCTGCCGACGGTGATGGCGATCCTGACCCTGGTCGACACCGGCCAACTGGCGCTCGATCGCCCGGTTGGCGATTACCTGGCGCGCGATGCCGGCTTCGACTGGCCGGACGACAAGGCCGCGATCACGCTGCGGATGCTGCTGGCGCACACCGCAGGCATCGTCGGCCTCGGCGATACCCAGCCGGATTGCCTGCTGCTGGAGCGGCTCAGCACGCTGCGCGACTGCGCGCAGGTGATCGCCAGAACCGCGCTGGTCGCGGCCCCTGGTGCCGCTTTCAACTACGGCGGTGCGGACATGCAAGTGGCCGCCTACATCGCCACGCTGGTCAGCGGCGAGGACTGGCAGGACCTGTTCGCCGGCCGCATCGGCAGCCCGTTGGGGCTGGGCGGCCTGCTGAGCTACGGCGATCCGGCCGTGGTCAGCAATCCGCGAGTGGCCGGCGGCGCCGTCGCCAGCGCCCCGGCGTACGCGCGGCTGCTGCGCGTGCTGCTGAACGACGGGCTTTACGAAGGCCGTCGCGTGCTGTCGACCGCGATGGTCGCCGAACTGCTGCGCGACCAGACCGCCGGGCTGCCGGTGCTGTATCAGCCATTTCCGGCTGACCGCGCGACCGACTATCCCGGCTACGGGCTCGGCGTGTTCATCTCCGCACCGCGCCTGCATCCCGGCAGCAGCGGGCCGGAATACAGCGACCCCGGCCTGTTCGGCGCCACTCCATGGATCGATCTCGGGCTCGGTTATGGCGGCGTGTTGCTGATCGAAAGCACCACCGACGTCGGACTCGATCTCTGGGATCAGCTGCGGCCACTGGTGATCCGCCAGCTGACCGGCACTTGATCGACGGCCCAGCGGGCAAGGAACGAGTCGCAGCGTTGTGATGGGTTCCGTTGAAGACTTTATACGGCGCACAACCACGGAGGTGCCGCCCGCGCAATGCATGCCGGCCGTCCCGCAGCCGTTCCCTGCAAGCTGCAGGGCACCGTCATGGCACGCTTGTCTTCAATGTCGACGTTACGCTGCAACAACGCTTAGGCTGGCGTGCTCTCACGCTAGAGTCATGAATTTAAGCGAGGCGCGCAGCCGGCACTGGCAGCTCGGTGGTGCTGCGCTAGTTTTTGCAGATCTGCACCCGCTGTTCAGGCCGAGCGTGATCTCGACACGCGCGAGGCAACCGGCACCGTCGATGACATCGTCGAGCGCGGCCTGTGCGGCACCTGCCACCAGTTCAGCCCGCGACCGGCCGGGCCGGCCGAGCTGATCAAGCCACGGCTGCGCAGCAGCTGGCTGGTGCATGCGCAGT
>CAYPJK010000536.1:0-2223 GCA_964411025.1 uncultured Nevskia sp. | reverse complement strand
CGCCTGCTTGCCGAGGAAGAACAGATCGACGCCTTCCTTCTTGAATACGGCGGCCAGCGCCTGGGCAGCGGTCAGCGGCTGGATCTCGTCGTCGACCTTGACGTGCACGGCGCGGTCGGCACCGAAAGCCAACGCGGTGCGCAGGGTTTCTTCGCACTTCGCGCCACCGACGGTCACGGCGATGATTTCGGTCAGCTTGCCCTTTTCCTTCAGGCGCACCGCCTCTTCCATCGCGATCTCGTCAAACGGGTTGACGCTGTGCTTGACACCGTCGACCACCACGCCCGAGCCGTCCGGCTTGACCTGGATGCGAACGTTGTAGTCGATCACTCTCTTGACGCTGACCAGTGCTTTCATCTTCTCTCTCTAGCGAACCACAGTAGTTGATTGACAGTTCTTCAAGCGCCTTCGCCGAACAGGCCATCCCTGCGCAGCTGGTTGAACTCGGCCACGCTACCGATGCTGACGCCAGTTTCGTGGATCAGGCCGTCCTTCAGGCCGTAGACCCAGGCGTGCACCTTCACCGGCTGCCCACGTTCCCAGGCGTCGCGGATGATCGTGGTTTCGCAGACGTGCGCCGCCTGCGAAATCGCGTTGAATTCGCACAGCAGGTCGCCGCGCCTGACGGCGTCCGGCTCCGCATCGAGCTTGCCGCGATAGCGCTCGATGACATCGCGGACGTGCTGCAGCCAGTTGTCGGCCAGCCCGACGCGGGTGCCATTCAGCGCCGCCAGTACGCCGCCGCAGCCGTAATGACCCACCACCAGGATGTGCTTCACCTTCAGCACGTCGACCGAGTACTGCAGCACCGACAGGCAGTTGAGGTCGGTATGCACCACCACGTTGGCGATGTTGCGATGGACGAACACGCCGCCCGGTGGCAGACCGATGATCTCGTTGGCCGGCACGCGGCTGTCGGCGCAGCCAATCCACAGGTATTCCGGCACCTGCTGCTTCGACAGCCGCTCGAAGAAGCCGGGTTGGGCTTCCTCGATGCTGCGAGACCAGGCGCGGTTCTGCTCCAGCAGTTTCTTCAGTTCAGGCATGTGCTGCTCGCGATCGGGCGGTTCCAGGACGGGTTCGACAAATTACATCGCGGCGTAGTTCGGGCCGCCCGAACCTTCGGGCGCGATCCAGGTGATGTTCTGCGCCGGGTCCTTGATGTCGCAGGTCTTGCAGTGCACGCAGTTCTGGGCGTTGATCTGGAAGCGCTTGTCGGTGCCCTCACCGATGACCTCGTAGACGCCCGCCGGGCAGTAGCGCTGCGCCGGTTCGTCGTACAGCGGCAGGTTCCTGGCGATCGGGATCGTTGCGTCCGCCAGCTTGAGGTGCACCGGCTGTTCTTCCTCGTGGTTGGTCGAGGACAGGAACACCGACGACAGCTTGTCGAAGCTCAATCGGCCGTCCGGCTTGCGGTAATCCGGCTTCACGCTCTGGGCTGCCGGCTTCAGCGTGGCGTGATCGGGCGTGGTGTCGTGCAGCGTCACCGGGATCTTGCCGCCGAACAGGTTCTGGTCGACCCAGTTGAACGCGCCGCCGAGCAGCACACCGAACTTGTGGATCGCCGGGCCGAAATTGCGGCTGCGGTACAGCTCGTCGTACAGCCAGCTGGCCTGGAAATCCGTGGTGTAGCCGGTCAGCTCGTCACCGCCCTCGGCACCGGTCAGCAGTACCTTGGCGGCCGCTTCGGCAGCGAGCATGCCGCTCTTCATCGCGGTGTGGCTGCCCTTGATCTTGGAGAAGTTCATCGTGCCGAGATCGCAGCCGACCAGCACGCCGCCCGGGAACGTCATCTTCGGCAGCGAGTTGAAGCCGCCTTTCGCGATCGCGCGGGCGCCGTACGACAGGCGCGTGCCGCCTTCGAGGTGTTCAGCGATCTTCGGGTGATGCTTGAAGCGCTGGAACTCGTCGAACGGCGACAGATACGGGTTCGAGTACGACAGGTCGACGATCAGGCCGACGACGACCTGATTGTCTTCGAGGTGATACAGGAACGAGCCGCCGGTCGCCTCGGTACCGAGACCCAGCGGCCAGCCGGCACCGTGGATGACCAGGCCCGGCTGGGCCTTGGCCGGATCGACCTTCCAGAGTTCCTTGATGCCGATGCCGTAGTGCTGCGGGTCGGCATCCTTGTCGAGCTGGAATTCGCGCAGCAGCCGCTTGCCGATGTGGCCGCGGCAGCCTTCGGCGAAGAAGGTGTACTTGGCGCGGATTTCCGGGCCT
>CAYPJK010000535.1:0-2235 GCA_964411025.1 uncultured Nevskia sp. | reverse complement strand
TGGCTACACCAGCCAGTACAACACCACCGGCTGGCCGGCTGGCGTGGTCCGCGCCGGCACCTCGAAGGACGAGCCGGGCATGCCGCTGGGCATCCAGATCGTCGGCCAGCCGTGGCGCGACGACGTGGTGCTGGCGGCGATGGCCCATGTCGAGCAACAGACCGGCGGCTGGCAGCTGCCGCCGATCTGAGCCCCTTTCCGTCTCCCTCGCGACACCTGGAACGCCTGCCCATGAACTCGCTGAAACCCGCTGCCGATGTGCCCGCCGCTGCAGCCCATGCCGACCAGCCGACCACCCGCCAGTTCAGTCGCCGCGAACTGCTGAGCCTGGCGCGCACGGCGACCGTCGCGCCCGTCGTTGCCGCGCCGGCGCTGGCGGTCAGCCAGGCGGCGTCGACCGATCCGAGCAACGACCTGATCTACATGTCGGCGACCAAGCTGGCCGGCCTGATCCGCGCGAAGAAGGTGTCGGCGGTGGAAGCCGTGGAGGCCTACATCGCGCGCCAGCTGGCGGTGAATGACGCGCTCAACGCCGTGGTGATGAACAGCTATGCCCGTGCCCGTGACGAGGCCAAGGCCGCCGACAAGGCCGCCGCGCGCGGCGACTGGATGGGGCCGCTGCACGGCGTGCCGATGACCATCAAGGATTCGCTCGATACCGAAGGCGTGATCACCACCGGCGCCACCTACGGGCGTCAGCAGTACCTGCCGAAGCAGGACGCCACGGTGGTGGCCCGCGTGCGCAAGGCCGGCGCGATCCTGCTGGGCAAGACCAACACGCCGGAGTTCACGCTCGGCGGGTTGGCCGGCATTAACGCCGCGTCCAACCTGCTGTACGGCTCCTCGCACAATCCCTACGACCTGGGCCGCAGCACGTCCGGTTCGTCAGGCGGTGCCGGCGCGATCGTCGCCGCTGGCGGCGCGGCGTTCGACATCGGCTCCGACTGGGGCGGCTCGATCCGGGGTCCGGCGCACAACAACGGCATCGCCGGCATCAAGCCGACGTCGGTGCGCGTGCCGCGTACCGGCCACATCGTCGACTACGGCGGTCTCTACGATCTCTGGCAGCAGCTCGGCCCGATGACCCGCCGTGTCGAGGACCTCGCGCTGATCACGCCGATCATCTCCGGGCCGGATTTCCGCGATGCCTCCTGTGCGCCGGTGCCCTGGGCCGATCCGGCGGCCGTGAACCTGAAGAAGCTCAAGGTCGCGTTCTTTGCCGCCAATGGTGTCACCGACACCGACGACGACATCAAGCAGGCCGTGATCCAGGCGGCGAAATGGCTGGAAGGCGTCACCACCAGTGTCACCGAAGACCTGCCGAAGGCGATCCTGCAGGACCTCTACGACAGCCGCACCCGGCTGACCAATGCCGACGCCTGGGCGTTCTACCAGCGCATGGCGGCGAAGTGGGGCACGCAGAACTTCTCGCCATCGGTGGCCGAGCGGATGAAGACGATGACGCCGATTTCCACTGCGGAAACGGTGGCGGCCTGGGAAGCGGCCGACGACGCCAAGTCGCGGATGCTCGGCTGGATCAGCCAGTACGACGTGCTGCTGTGCCCGGTCGCCGGCAAGGCGGCCGAAGTGATCGACCGGCCGGCCTCGGCCGCACGGCCCAACGCCTACGCCTGGAGCTATACCGGCGCGTTCAACTCCACCGGCTGGCCGGTGGTGGTCGTGCGCTGCGGCACCTCGGCGGACGGCAAGCTGCCGATCGGCGTGCAGGTCGTCGCCGCGCCGTGGCGCGAGGACATCTGCCTGGCGGTCGCCAGCTACCTGGAAAGCCGCTCCGGTGGCTGGAAGAAGCCGCCGATCTGAGTACTGCGCCGCGCATGAACCGTCCCTGCGACACCGGCCGCTGCCCGCCCGCCAGCCCGCCCAACCGACTGGAGTTCCGCCGCATGTGCAGTGTTTCCCTGATACGGCCGCTGGCACTGCTGCTCGGGCTGGCGGCCGGTTGCGCGGCCGCGCAGTCCGCCGGCCCGCCGGCGCTGCCGGCCAGCCCGTTGCCGGCGGCAGTGGCCGCGCGCTTCCCGGTGGAAGAACTTTCGATCGCCAGCCTGCAGGCCGCCTACCGGGCCGGCACCACGACCGCCGTCGAGGTCGTGCAGGCCTCGCTCGATCGCATCGAGGCCTATGACAAGCACGGCCCGCTGCTGAACAGCCTGATCACCGTCAACCCGGCGGCGCTGCAGGAGGCCGCCGCGCTTGATGCCCGGCGCAAGGCCGGTG
>CAYPJK010000534.1:0-2244 GCA_964411025.1 uncultured Nevskia sp. | reverse complement strand
ACGCCCCTTCCCGTTTCGTGCGCCGCACCCTCGCCGGCGCGCTGCTGTCCGGCCCGGCCTGCGCACCGGCGCTGGCCCAGGACAAGGTGCTCAAGATCTACGGCTTCGGCGCCAAGAGCGGCGTGGTGCGCATCTTCGGCATCAACAGCGAAGCGGCCATGAAGGGCGCGGCCGACCAGATCAACAAGGCCGGCGGCGTGACGCTGGGTGACGGCAGCAAGGCGAAGATCGCGATCGAGTACCTCGACGACCGCTGCAACGCCGAAGAAGGCATCAACGTGCTGCGCCGCATCGCCGCGCAGCCCGACGCCATCGTCGCGGTCGGCCCGACCTGCAGCAACGTCGCCGAGCCGCTGTTCGGCATCCTCCAGAAGAAGGCCGGCGACGCCAGCGACACCGGCCTGCAGTTCCCGCTCTACACCGACGTGGCCGCCAAGGGCGGGCTGGCCTCGATCTCCGAATGGTCGTTCCGCAACGTGCCGAGCGAAACGAACATGTACAAGGCCATGTTCGAGTGGATCAAGACCTCGCGGCCCGACATCAAGACCGTCTGGGGCGGCGTCGAGAAGGACTTCGCGCACAGCAACGCGACCTACAACGCGATGAAGGGCCACATCGCCAACGTCGGCCTGGAACTCGCCGGCACCAGCGAGTGGCTGCTGACCGACACCACCTTCTCGACCCAGGTGCGCGAGATGAAGCGCGCCAACCCCGACGCGGTGGCGATCTCGGCCCACCCCTTCACCACCTGCGGCATGCTCAAGGAGATGGCGCGCCAGGGCGTCAAGCCCAAGCTGCTGGTCGGCCTGACCAGCTCGTCCAGCATCGAGACGCTGCAGGGCTGCGGCGCGCAGGCCGAGGGCATCCTGATCCCGACCAGCTTCGCGCCGGTCACCGCCGAGGCCAAGAAGGCCGCCGAGGCGGTGCAGGTGCTGGGCGCGCAGATGGACCTGCACAGCGCCGCTGCCTGGGAGAACGTGCTGACGCTCAAGGAGCTGATCGAGAAGGCCAAGATCATGGGCAAGCCCGAGACGCTGCAGGCCGACCGCCTGAAGATGCGCGAGGCGCTGGCGACGATGAAGGAGACCACCGGCCTGCTCGGCAAGGTCGGCCGCACCGCCGACCGCGAGGCGATCAAGCCCTTCCTCTTCGTGCGGGCCGAAAGCGGCGCCTGGGTGGTGGCGCACCGTCCGCCGCAGTGAGCCGCGCCGACCGCGGCGCCTTGATCGCTCCCGACGGACCCGGCGGCGCACGCCGCCGGGCCTGATCCCTGCCCGCAGCCCAGGCCTTTCCCGATGAGCTTGCTCGATCTGCTGGACCTCGTGCAGTCGGTCTTCGACGGCGTGATGTTCGGCACCACCTACGCGCTGATCGGCATCGGCTTCACGCTGATCTTCGGCGTGATGCACAAGATCAACCTGTCTTACGCGGCAGCGTCGATCGGGGCGGCCTACCTGAGCCTGATGCTGGTGCAGTACGTGCCGACGCCGCTGGTCTATGTCGGCGCGGCGCTGGCCGGCGGTGCGCTCGGCCTGCTGGTCTATCTGGTGTGCTTTCGCTTCCTGCCGCTGGACAAGCCGCTGGCGACGCTGATGTCCACCGTCGGCATGCTGCTGTTGCTGGAGGAGGCCATCGTGCACGCCACCGACGGCGTGCCGCGCAACTACCCGGCGATGTTCTCCGGCGTCAACTTCGAGATCGGCGCCTTCACGCTGCGCGGCGACCTGCTGTTCGTGTTCGGCCTGGGCTGCGCGGCGATGGTCGGGCTGAAGCTGCTGCTGGAGCGCACGCGGCTGGGCCTCGCGACCCGCGCGGTCGCGCAGCAGCCGGTGGCCGCGCGGCTGTGCGGCATGGGCGTCGATCGCACCAACGCCAGCACCTTCGTGATCGCCGGCCTGCTGGGCGGCACCGCCGGTGCGATGGCCGGCGCGGCGATCGGCGTGCTGTCGCCGCTGCTGACGCTGCCGCTCACGGTCAAGGGCCTGGTGGTCACGGTGATCGGCGGCCTGGGCAGCATCCCGGGGGCCATCATCGCCGGGCTCATCGTCGGCGGGGTCGAGAACCTGTTCCAGTTCCTGCGCGGCGTCAGCGAGCGCGACATCTATGTGATGCTGATGCTGTTCGCCTTCCTCGTGTTCCGCCCCGGCGGCCTGTTCCGCCCTGCGGGTGGGCGCGATTAAGGAGGCCGGCGCGATGGACTTCTACCTCGGCCTGGCGCAGGTGATCGGCGTGCACACGCTGCTG
>CAYPJK010000533.1:0-2245 GCA_964411025.1 uncultured Nevskia sp. | reverse complement strand
TGCACCAGCTGCAGGTCGGCGATGTCATCGAGGCGCGGGCGCCGGCCGGCGCGTTCACCATCGACGCCGGCGATCGCCGGCCGGTGGTGATGCTGGCCGCCGGGGTCGGCATCACGCCGATGGTCGCGATGCTGCGCCATCTGGTCCACGAAGGCTTCCGGCTGCGCCGGATGCGGCCGATGTGGCTGTTCCAGGCCGCGCGCAGCAAGGCCGAGCGCGCCTTCGACCGCGAACTGGAGGCGCTGGTCGAGCGGTCCGGCGGTGCGCTGCGCGTGGTGCGGCTGCTGTCGTCGGCGGACGGTGCGGTGGAAGGCCGCGATTACGACATCCTCGGCTCGTTCACCGTGCAGCACCTGCGCGAGCGGCTGCCATTCGACGACTACGATTTCTACCTCTGCGGCCCGCCGGGCTACATGCAGGCCTGCTACGACGGCCTGATCGGGCTGAACATCGCCGACGCGCGCATCCACGCCGAAGCCTTCGGACCGGCGTCGCTGCAGCGGCGGGCCGATCCTGCGCTTCCGGCCGCACCGACCGCGGCGGCGGCGCGCGCGCCGGTGACGGTCACCTTCCTGCGCTCGGGCAAGGAAGCACGCTGGGAGCCGAACGGCGGCAGCCTGCTGGAACTGGCCGAAGCGCGCGGCATCGATGCACCGTTCTCCTGCCGCGCCGGCAGCTGCGGCAGCTGCGCCACCCGTGTGGTTGGCGGCCAGGTGGCGCTGACCCGGGCACCCGGCTTCGCCGTGCCATCCGGCCAGGCGCTGATCTGCTGCTCGGTGCCGGCCGCTGCCGCCGCCGGCGAAAGCGGCCGCCTGCAGCTGGACCTCTGATCGGCGCACCATTGATCGTCACCACCCTTTCCCGGATCAGGATCACGCGCCATGGACCGTTGGCATGCGATGAAGGTATTCGTGCGGGTCGCCGACAGCGGCGGCTTTGCCGAGGCCGCACGCCAGCTGGACATGGGCGCGCCAGCGGTCACCCGCGCGGTGGCCGGACTCGAAACGCAGATCGGCACCCGGCTGCTGATCCGCACCACGCGAGCGGTGAAGCTCACCGAAGCCGGCAGCCGCTACCTGCAGGATTGCCGGCGCATCCTGGCCGACATCGAGGAAGCCGAAGCCGCCGCCGCCGGCTCGTTCGTGACGCCGACCGGCATGCTGACGGTCAGCGCCTCGGTGATGTTCGGGCGGATGTTCGTGCTGCCGCTGCTCGGCGAATACCTGCAGCGCAATCCGGCGGTGACCGGCCGGGCGCTGCTGCTCGACCGGATCACCCACCTGGTCGATGAAGGCATCGACGTGGCGGTACGCATCGCCCACCTGCCCGATTCCAGTCTGCGGGCGATCGGCGTCGGCCAGGTCCGGCGGGTGGTCTGCGCGGCCCCGGCCTACTTCGAACGCCACGGCGTTCCGGAGCGGCCGGAAGCGCTGGCGCAGCACACGGTCATCGCTGCGACCAGCGCCTGGGCTTCGCTGGACTGGCGCTTCGGCCGGAATTCGGACATCAGCGTCCGCGTCAATCCGAAGCTGAGCTGCAATTCCAACGAGGCGGTGATCGCTGCGGCGCTCGACGGCTGGGGCCTGACCCGGCTGCTGTCCTATCAGGTGGCGCCGCTGGTGGCCGACGGCCGCCTGCAGGTGGTGCTGTCGGCGTTCGAGGAGCCGCCGCTGCCGGTCCACGTGGTCCACTCCGAAGGGCGCAACGCGGCGGCCAAGGTGCGGGCGTTCGTCGATTTGGCAGTGGAACGGCTGCGCGCCGATCCGCTGATCAACTGACGTCGGGCGCCTCAGCTCCGGTCCAGCGGAAACAGCGCCGGCAAACCCTGCGAGGCCGGTAGCCGCAGGCGTTCGTCGTACAGCGCAGAGGCGTCGTTGTCTTCCGGATTGATCTCGATCATCCGCGCGCCGCGCCGCCGCGCCCGCTCGGCGAAGCCGGCGGCGGGCCAGACCGCGCCGGAGGTGCCGATGCCGACGAACAGTTCGGCGTCGTCGACGAGCATCGCGGCATGCTCGAACAGGTCCGCATCGACGGCGTCCTCGAACCAGGTGATGTCTGGCCGCAGCCAGGGCGCCGTGGCAGGTGGGCAGTGCCGGCAGCGGCGGCAGGCGAATTCGGCCGCCGCCTCGTCGGCCTGCACGCCGTGCACCGGGCAGCGCAGCCGCCACAGGCTGCCGTGCAGTTCGGCGTCGACGGCAACGCCGGCCCGCTGCAGCAGGCCGTCGATGTTCTGGGTGATGACCCG
>CAYPJK010000532.1:0-2253 GCA_964411025.1 uncultured Nevskia sp. | reverse complement strand
GCGGTCACGAGGCCCGCCAGGTCTTCCGGCTCCGGCACGTTCAGGCAGATGCGCGGGTACGCCTTCTGCGGCCCGAAGTTCAGGTCGATGATCGGGCGCACCAGCATGGCGTTGATGGTGGCGGCCAGCTGCTTGGCATCCTTTTTCTGGATGTCCTGCCGCACTTCGTTGTGCACCTTGGCCTGCGCCAGCCCGCTGCCGCCGCCGCTCTCGGTGGTCATGGTCTGGCCCAGCACCGCCTTGCTGATCTGCCGGTCGATGTAGGCACACAGGCGCTCGAACACGTCCGCGCCGCCGCCGGTCTTGCTCACTTCCTGGAACTCGATCTTCATCGATTCCGGCAGCACGGCCGCTGCATCGGTACCGATGTTGGCCACGGCCATCTTCAGCACCCGGATGTCGTCATCGTTCGCGGTTGCGCCGTAGCGGCCGATGCGCAGCGGCATGCCGAACACTTCGGCGAACGCCACCCAGTCTTTCAGGGCGTATGCCTTGCAGATCCAGGCGAACGCCACCACGCGAGCCAGGCCGCCGCGGATCGGCAGCCCGGTCTTGATGCGCGGCAGGTGTGCCAGGAACTTGTAAGGGGCCAGCGGCACGCCATCGGTGAGGTTCGCGGCATCGCGCAGGTGCAGCTCGCGCTGCGATGCGCGATCGAACTGGAACCAGCGCGGGTCGCGGTGCTCGAACGCTTTCGGCATCCATTGCCGCTCGCTGGTGTCCCAGATAATCTCGTTGACGCTGTAGCCCTTGCCCAGCGCGTCCAGCTGCTCTTCCAGCATCGCTTCGAATGCCGGCATCGCCACCAGTGCTTCCAGCAGCTCGGTGTGGCGCATGGCCGGTGCGGATTCATCCACCGCCTCCACCGTCACCTGCAGGCCGCTCACCGCCTGCTTGCGGTTGGCCAGCACGGCTGCGTAGTGCGGGTCGCGCTCCTCCATTTCCTCGGCCAGCGTCAGGTAGCTGTCGTGATCGCCCTCGGCCGCGCTGCGCAGCACGTTGGCCAGCCCGGCCGGTGTCAGCCCGAGCGCGATGCTGGATTGCCACACCTGGCGCACGCCGGTGACCTGCGGGGTGGCGATCTCGCGCTTGAGATCGGCGATCACGATGGGGCGGCCGAACTGGTCGACGATGGCCATTTTCAATTGACTCCAGAACGGGCGCGGAACCCGCCAGTGGTGCGGATCGCGCGGTAATCGTCGCCATCGCGCCCGCCGGTGATGCCGCCCTTGCGGGTCAGCTTGATCGGGTCGTAAACGTAGGGCTGATACAGCTCCTGCCGTGAGGCCGCATGGGCCAGCAGCATGGCAATGCCGGCGTCGCCGTGGCGCTTCTGGCCGCGCTGGTCGGTCACGCGCAGATCCGGCACGCGCGGCACGCCACGCACCAGGCGGAATGTGGCGAGATCGCCGGCCACGTCTTCGTCGGCCGGCAGGCTCAGCGTGTCGTCTTCGAACGCGGCCTTGAACGGGCCGGTGTTCTCGCGGTACCAGGTCTCGTTGAACTTCACCTCGGTGATGCGCGTCTCGCCGTAGCGCTGCTTCGCCACCTCGGCCAGATAGGCGCCGTTGCCGCCGGCATCGCACATGCCGTGGCTGAAGCGCGGCAGCCGGTCCGCCAGGTAGAACAGGATCTGCTCCTGCGCCTTGAACGGTGCGTTGCCCAGTTCCACCAGGAAGGGGAAATCGCGCCGCAGCGCGTCGATCTGCAGCGGGGCGATCACGCTCAAGTCACTCACCCGCGCGAAGTCCAGGCCGAAGGCGCTAGGCAGCTTCGGGTTCAGGGCATCCAGCAGCGGGCGCAGTTCGCGCTCGCAGAAGTCGCGCACGTCCGCCTTCAGGCTGTGTTCCGGCCACAGCTCCATGCCGTCCGGCGCACGCCAGCGCACGATCTTCCGGCCCGGCTTCATCCGCGCCTCGATCAGCACGCGCGGCAGCCACACACCGCCGCCACGCGACGGCACGCAGAACAGCTCCTCCTCGCTGGCGTCGCCGTAGAACTTCACCAGCTCGTCGCGCCAGGCGGCCTCAGCCTCGGCCGTCCACGGCCGGCCCAGCTTCAGGCAGATGCGCTGGTACAGCCCTTCGCCCAGCGCATCGTCGAGCGTGATGCGATGCAGGCTGTAGGGCTTGCGGCCGGCGCGGATGTCCTTCACCAGCTCGTTGAACGGGTTCTCCTCGCCATCGTGGGTGGAGATGATCCGCACCTTGCCGCCCCACATCAGCAGTGCCATCGCGGCTTTCAACAGCTCAT
>CAYPJK010000531.1:0-2266 GCA_964411025.1 uncultured Nevskia sp. | reverse complement strand
CGATGGCGGACCGGCGCGAACGCCGGCGATGGCGCGCCACCCACCCGCTGGGTCGGCGAATCCGGCGTCTTCAGTTCGGGATGTTCGGCTTCCAGCCGCTGCAGTTCGCTGAACAGCCGGTCGTACTCGGCGTCCGGAAGCTCCGGATCATCGAGCACGTAGTAGCGGTGATTGGCCCGCTCCAGTTGCCGCCGCAGATCGGCGGCGCGTTCCGCCGCCGTCTCCACGTCAGGCTGGCAGATGCTGGCGCGCCCAGGATTCGATGTCCTGTTGCAGTTCGCGAGCGCTGGATGGGGTGAACGGCTGCTTCTTGGCGTCGTAGACCTCGGCCCCGAGCGCCGTGGCCAGCCGCTCGGCGGTGGCAATCATGTCGCGGATCGCGTCGGCCGCACGCACCGGCCCGGGCAGCACGATGAACAGCGTCAGCCCTGGCGTCTCGAAGTTCTCGGCCATCGCCGGATCGAGATGCCCCGGCTTCAGCAGGCTGGCGACGCTGAAGACGATTTCGTTGCGGCTGATGCGGTGATAGATCTGCCGCGCGCCGAAGCTCAGCCGCTGGCCGGCCAGTGCGGCATGCAGCTCGACGCCGGACATCGGCTGGCCGGTCGGTTGGGCGACCAGCAGCGACACGATCTTCTGCACCTGCGGCTTGCTGTCGACCACCGGCGCCGCGGCAGCGGCAGCGGCCGGCTTCGCGGCTTCGACCGGTTTCGGCACGGCGGCCGGATTCAGTGTCGGCCCGCGTGCGGGGACCGGCGCTGGCGGCGTCTCGGCGTCCGCATCCGCTGGCTGGCCGAAGCGCGGCTCGACCTTGCGCGGCTTGCCGACGCCGAATTCGTCGAACTGCTGGCCTTCGGCACCGAAGATGTCGAGCTGGCGGGATCGCGGCGACGACGGCTCGGGAGGCACGTCAAGGCTCATGGCCCGGCGATCGCGGCGTGACAACACATATACGGCGATCACCGCGATGACCGCGAAAATCAGCAACGCCCACTGCAATGGACTCATCGTTTCGCCTTAGCCCCTGAAATCTCCACGATTGGACTGACTTGAAGCCCAGACGATCAGTGCGCCTGTTCAGCCGCTGCTTCTTCCGGCGTGCCGACCATGGCGACCGCCTGCTGCACGTCGACGCTGACCAGCCGGGAAACACCCGGCTCCTGCATCGTCACGCCATGAAGGTGCTCAGCCAGCTCCATCGTGATCTTGTTGTGCGTGATGATAATGAATTGAACGCCCTGCGACATTTCCCGCACCACCTCGCAGAAGCGACCGACGTTGGCGTCATCGAGCGGTGCGTCGACTTCGTCCATCAGGCAGAACGGTGCCGGGTTGAGCTGGAACAGCGCCAGCAGCAGCGCCACGGCGGTCATCGCCTTTTCGCCGCCTGAGAGCAGCTGGATCGTCGAATTGCGCTTGCCCGGCGGCCGCGCCATGACCTTGACGCCGCGGTTGAGCACGGTGGCGGTTTCGCCGTCCGGCGCGTCCCCGGTCAGCTCCAGATAGGCCTCGCCGCCGCCGAACAGCTGCGGGAAGCGCGCCTTGAAGATGTCGTTGACCTGATCGAACGTGGTCTTGAAACGGTCCGTGGTTTCGCGGTCGAGCTGGGCCATCGCGTCTTCCAGCGTGGTCAGCGCGGCGCTGACATCGGCGTGCTGGGTGTCGATGTAGGCAGCACGCTCGCGGCCCTCTTCCAGTTCCTGGATCGCGGCCAGATTGATGGCGCCGAGACGGTCGATGCGCCGGCCGATCGCGGCCAGCTTTTCTTCCCACAGCTCGATCGGCAGATTGCCGTTGGCGTCCGGCGTCAGGTATTCGGCCAGTTCCTCGCGGCTGAAGCCGGTTTCGGCGAACTGGCTGTCGGCCACTTCGCGCCGGGCGCGCAGGTTCTCGAACTCCAGGCGCGCCGACTGCAGCCGCTCCTGCGCGGCTTCTTTACGGGTTTCGGCCGCGCGCAGCGCGCGGACCTGCTCCTGCTGCGCCGCTTCGGCTGCCGTCAGCTGGCCGCGCGCGCCGTTCAGGCGTTCGCGTGCTGCACCGACAGCGGCCCGCGCCGCCTCGACCTCGGCAGTCTTGGCGACGATCGGGGCATCGAGTTCCTCGCCGGCCACGCGCCGCGACTCCAGCCCTTCGACCAGCGCCTCGCGCTGCTCGGCCAGCGAATGCAGGGCCTGGTTGGCAGCGGCCAGCGCGCTGTTCTGGCTGGCGACGTGGATCTGCGCCTGATTGCGCTGCAACAGCTTGACCACCCCGGTTCCGATCGTAC
>CAYPJK010000530.1:0-2268 GCA_964411025.1 uncultured Nevskia sp. | reverse complement strand
CACCGCGCGGCACTTCGCAACCCGCGTGCTGGTGCCCAGTGGACCGGCATCACCCCGCGGAGCGCCGAGCGGGTGCTGGAGAGCGGTGCCGTCGATGCCGTGCTGACGATGACCTCCGCTCCGGACGATCGCTGGCGGCCGGTGCCGGTGCTGGTCACCCGTGCGGCCGACCTCGCGGCCTGTCGCGGCATGCGCATGGGCTATGCGCCGCTGCTGGCGCTGCTGGAACCGGCGCGTGCGGCTGGCCATCGGCGGCTGGCGGTGATCGGCATTCCCTGCCAGGTTTACGCGCTGCGCGCGCTGGAAACCGAACTGGGTTTCGACAAGTTGTACGTGATCGGCACCCCGTGCTCGGACAACACCACCACCGAGCACTTCCATCGCTTTCTTGCGCTGCTGTCGGATCGTCCCGACACCATCCGCTATCTGGAATTCCGCGCCGACTACCACGTCGAGCTGCGCTTCGACGACGACCGCCGGCAGACCATTCCATTCCTGCAGCTGCCGATCTCGAAGCTGCCGCGCGATTTTTTCCCGCTGACCTGCCGGACCTGCGTGGACTACACCAACACGCTGGCTGACATCACGGTCGGCTACATGGGCGGTGAGGGCGAGCAATGGCTGCTGGTGCGCAATGCGCGCGGCACCGAATTGCTGGCGCTGCTGGGCGATGAAGTACGGCTGTCGACACCGGATAGCCACGGCAAGCGCGCCGGACCGGTGAAGGGCTTCCTGGCCAATACCGAACGTGCCGCCGGCGGCCTGCCGCTACGCCGGATGCCGGCGTGGCTGAAGCCGCTGGTGGGCTGGCTGATGCCGAGGGTCGGCCCGCGCGGGCTGGAATTCGCTCGCGCCCGGGTCGAGATGAAGGCAGTGGAAACGGTCATTCATCTGCGTCGCGAACAGCCGCGACGGATGAAATCGATGATCCCGAAGCACGTGTGGGCGCTGGTTGCCGCTTACGGCCTCAAGCCGGCCGAAGGGGAAGTCGGCCGTTCTCCGGAACCGGCTGAGCCGAATGCAGGCTGATCGCGTATGCTTGCGAACCATTCTCATTAACCTGCGAAGTCGTGGACCAACGCCTCCGGGATTTGCCGCTGCGGATCGATGCCGTCGTCGAACGTGTGGAGGACGCCAGCGCGCCTGATCCGATCGCCGAACGCTTGCGCGATCTCGGCTTCGTTGCCGGAGAGCCGGTACGGCTGGTGGCGCGCGGGCCGCTGGGCGGTGATCCGCTGGTCGTGCAGATCGGCTACACGCGGTTTGCGCTGCGCCGTGCCGAGGCCGCACGCGTGTTCGTGAGGCAGGCGGCATGAGTGCGCTGGCCTCGCAGGTCGCACTGGTTGGCAATCCGAACTGCGGCAAGACGGCGCTGTTCAACCGGCTGACCGGCAGCCGTCAGAAGGTGGCCAACTACGCCGGCGTCACCGTCGAGCGCAAGGCCGGCGTCATTCGCACGCCTTCGGGCCGCGCGGTGCAGCTGCTCGATCTGCCGGGCGCCTATTCGCTGGCCGCGACCAGCCCGGACGAGGCGATCACCCGCGACGTCTGCCTCGGCCGGATGGCCGGCGAAGCGCGGCCTGATCTGCTGGTCTGCGTGGCCGATGCCACCAACCTGCGCCTGCATCTGCGCTTCGTGCTCGAAGTGCGCGCGCTCGGGGTGCCGATGATCCTGGCGCTGAACATGTGCGATGCCGCCGAAAAGCGCGGCATTGTCGTCGACCGGGCCCGGCTGGAAGCCGAGCTTGGCGTGCCGGTCATCGAAACGATCGCCGTTCGGGCCGATGGTGCTGCCGCGCTAATGGCGCGCATCGACGGCGAGTTGCCGCCGCTCGCACCGACCAGCGCACCGGCTGATCTGCACGCCGAGGTTCGCCGGCTGCTGGCAGTGGCGGTGCGGGTGCCGCGCCCGACCGGCGAGATCGACGACGCCATCGACCGCTGGGCGCTGCATCCGGTATTCGGTCTGGCCCTGCTGGCCATGGTGATGTTCCTGATCTTCCAGGCCGTCTTCTCCTGGTCCGCGCCGTTGCAGGACGGCATCGACGCCGGCGTCAGCGCGCTGGCGGACCAGCTCAAGGCCATGCTGCCCGACAACACGCTACGCAGTCTGCTGGTCGACGGCATGCTGGTCGGCACGGGCAGTGTCGTGGTGTTCCTGCCGCAGATCCTGCTGCTGTTTCTGTTCATTCTGGTGCTCGAGGAATCCGGCTACCTGCCGCGCGCTGCGTTCCTGCTCGATCGCCTGATGGTCGGCGCCGGGCTGAC
>CAYPJK010000529.1:0-2277 GCA_964411025.1 uncultured Nevskia sp. | reverse complement strand
TCCGGCGGCGCCTGCCGCGATGGCGAAATCCGCTGGCACGACAGCGCCGGTGCGCCGCAACGCGCCTGCGCGGAGTCGGCGCTGGCCAGCCAGAACGGCGGCCGGCGGCGCTATCGCTTCGCGGTCGAAGGCGGCGCCTACCTGCTGATCGACACCGAACAGGGCCGGCCGCTGCGCATCGAGTGGGGCCACGCCGAACCGGAGTACGGCTGCGATGGCGACGGCTGCACCGGCGTGCAGTTCGCACGGCCGGACTTCAACGGCCGTCAGGCGATCACGCTCGACCAGACGCGGCTGAACCGCGAGGCCGCCGCCGACACCGCCGCCGACGCCGCGCCGCGCGTGCTCAGCGCGCAACTCGCCGCGCTCGGCAACGTCGGTGCGGTCTGCGAGACCGGCGTCACCGTGAACTTCAGCGACCACAGCTACACCCGCTTCTGCGCCTACGGCGGCAATGGTTACGCGCAGGGCGACGACGGCCTGCCGGTGTTCCGCTTCAGCGATGTCGACGGCAGCGAAATCGAAGTCCGCACCGATGCCGGCGGCAGCACGATCACCGCGGTGGCGATGCCGGCCGAAGGGCTGCGCTGCACCGGCGCCGCCTGTGCCGGCGCCGGCTTCTCGCCGCCGGACGCGCGCGGCAACCGCGTGCTGTCGCTGCTCGGCACCGCGCTGACCAGCGCCGACGGCAGCCGCTCGGCGACCTTGAACGGCCAGTTGCTGCTGAACGGCGACTGAGGCCGCGACTCGCGCGGCGCGCCGTCAGCGCTGCACCTCGGCCGACGACGGCGTCGGCACCATCGCCGGCTGCAGCACGGCCGACAGCACCTGCGGGCCGGCGTCCGGGGTGATGCGCCGGTACCACCACCACAGCACGAAACCGCTGCCGGTCATCGCCGCCGCCGCCAGCGCCAGCTTCAGCGCCGAGGCATCGACCAGCGGCGCGACCAGCCCCGACACCAGCGCCGAAACGCCGAGGCTGATCGTCGCCTGCACCGATGCGGCGGCGCCGCGCACGGCCGGGAAACGGTCGAGCATCAGCAGGGTCAGCGTCGGGAACACGAGCGTCACGCCGCTGCCGATCACGCCGACCGGCAGCACGAACCACGGCACCTGCGGCCGCAGGCCGATGCTGCCGGCCAGGTTCAGCAGCGTGCCGATCGCCATCAGGCTGAAGCCGACGCGGACGGTGCGCAACGGGCTCATCCGGCCCGCCATCCGCGCGGATGTAGCCGAGCCGAGCATCATCCCGGCGATCACCGGCACGAACAGCCAGGCGAACTGGGTTTCCGACAGCTTCAGCAGGTCCAGCACCACCGACGGCGCCGAGGCGATGTAGATGAACAGCGCACCGAAGTTCAGGCTGGCCGCGAAGCCAAGCAGCAGGAAGCGGCGATCGCCGAGCACGCTGCGATAGGTGCGCAGCAGCGGCCGCAGCGCGAAACGGGTGCGGCGCTCACGCGGGTGGGTTTCCGGCAGCGCCGCCAGCGATGCGGCGACCAGCGCCAGGGTGAAGCCGCCCAGCAGCCAGAAGATCGCCCGCCAGCCGGCGAAGCCCAGCACGAAGCCGCCGATGATCGGCGCCACGGCCGGTGCGAAGCCGAAGATGAAGCTGACCTGCGACATCAGCCGCTGGGCATCGGCGCCGTCGTGGCGGTCGCGGATCATGGCCCGGCCGACGATCATGCCGGCGCCGGCACACACCCCCTGCATGGCGCGGAACGCCAGCAGCATCCGGTAGGAATCGGCCAGTGCGCAGCCCGCGCACGCTACCGCGAACAGCAGCATCGACCAGAGAATCACGCCGCGCCGGCCGTAGGCATCGGACAGCGGCCCGTGGACCAGCGACATCGCCGCGAACGACAGCAGGTAGACGCTCAGGCTCTGCTGCATCGCCACCCGGGTCACGGCGAACTCGGCTTCCATGGTCGGAAACGCCGGGAAGAAGGCGTCGATCGAAAACGGACCAAGCATCGCCATGCCGGCCAGCAGCGGCGCCAGCAGCCGGGGGTTCGCGCGGAAACGGTTCACGGCTCGCCGCCTAGACGGCTGCGGATGTCGTCGGCGGCGCGCCCAGCGATTCAGCCAGCAGCGAGGCGATGCGTGCCGGAACATCGTTCTGGACCGCTCGCAGCGCGACTTCGATGGCATTGGCGAAGGCCAGCGCATCGGCGCCGCCGTGGCTCTTGATCACCGTACCGTTGAGGCCGACCAGGCTGGCGCCGTTGTAGCGGCGCGGGTCCATGCGCCGGGCCAGCTGGCGCAGCACCGAGCGGG
>CAYPJK010000528.1:0-2279 GCA_964411025.1 uncultured Nevskia sp. | reverse complement strand
ACACCAGTGCGCTGCAGCTGCTGCTGATGTTCTGCCGCGACCGCGCTGCCGCCGGACACCGCACCGGCTGGCACACCCCTTCCGCCACCCTGCACGGCGCGGCGCGCCTGCTGGGTCTTGTCCCTTCCCTTGAACTCGCCCGGGAACTGTCATGAGCCACCGTGTCCTTGCTGTTGATGATTCCGCCTCGATGCGCCAGATGGTCGCCTTCACGCTGAAATCCGCCGGCTTCGATGTCGCCGAGGCGGAAGACGGCGCGGTGGCGCTGAAGCTGGCGCAGAAGGAGAAATTCAAGCTGGTGCTGGCCGACGTCAACATGCCGAACATGGATGGCCTGACCCTGGTCAAGAACCTGCGCACGATGGCGGACTACAAGTTCACGCCGCTGTTGATGCTGACCACCGAGTCGACGCCGGAGAAGAAGGCTGAAGGCAAGGCCGCCGGTGCCACCGGCTGGCTGGTCAAGCCGTTCAATCCAGAGCAGCTGATCGCCACCATCCAGCGCGTGCTGGGGTGAACGTGGACGCGGCGGCGGTCGCGGTCGCCCCCGGCGCAGCCGAGGCGCGGATCGCCACGCTCGAGCAGCAGGTGCGCGAGCGCGACGCCGAACTGCTGATGAACCAGCAGCAGATGAGCGCCGTGTACGGCTACCTGCTGGGCCTTTACGAAGTGATTCCCGGCGCGCTGCTGACCTTGTCGCCGCGCGGCGAGATCACCCGCACCAACCGCGAGTTCCACAGCCTGCTCGGCATCAAGGCCGGCAGCAGCATCCATCGGTCTCTGGCCCGCTTCTGGCCGACCGCACCGGCGTTCATCGAGCGCTGCCTCGCCGCACGCGACGCGCTGCATCGCGCCGAGGACTGCTGGCAGAGCCGTGACGGCGACAGCATTCCGGTGCTGCTGTCGGCGTCCTGCCAGCGCGACGAGACCGGCGAACCGCTGGCGATTCTCGTCGTGGCGATCGACCTGCGCGAGCAGCGCAAGCTGGAAATGGAACTGCGCCAGGCGCAGAAACTGGAGTCGCTCGGCCAGCTCGCCGCCGGCATCGCCCACGAGATCAACACGCCGCTGCAGTTCGTCGGCGACAACCTGCATTTCATCCGCGAATCGTTCGAGGCGCTCGGCAAGGTGGCCGACGCCGGCCGTGCGCTGCGCGATGGACAACTGGCGGCTAACCGCTTTGACGCCGCGCTGGCCGACGCCGATGTCGACTACCTGCGCCAGCGCGTGCCGCGCGCGATCGACCGATCGATCGAAGGCGTGCACCGCGTGGCGGCGATCGTCGATGCGATGAAGCGCTTCTCGCACCCGCGCAGCGAGCTGGCCGAGGTCGACATCAACGCAAGCCTTGCCGATGCGCTGACCGTGGCCCACAACCAGTACAAGTACCTGGCCGACGTGGTCACCGACTACGGCGCGATTCCCCGGGTGATCGCCCATGGCGGTGATCTGAACCAGGTGTTCCTGAACCTGCTGGTCAACGCCGCGCATGCAATCGAAGCCCGTGGCGATGGCCAGCGCGGCACCATCACCGTGCGCACCGAAGCAGTGAACGACGCGGTGCTGATCCACATCGGCGACACCGGCACCGGCATTCCGGAGGCGATCCGCCAGCGCGTGTTCGATCCGTTCTTCACCACCAAGGCGGTCGGCAAGGGCACCGGCCAGGGGCTGGCGATTGCCCGCAGCGTGATCGTCGATCGCCATCACGGCGGGCTCGATTTCTCGACCGAAGTCGGCATTGGCACCACGTTCACGATCCGCCTGCCGGTTGCCGGGCCGGGCGCCGCGACAGAGACCGGCGCGCCATGATCAACGTGCTGTTCGTCGATGACGAGGCCGATGTCCTCGAAGGGCTGGAGAACCGCCTGCGGCCGTGGCGCAGCGAATGGCACCTGATGTTCGCCGGCAGCGGCGACGAGGCACTGGCCGCGATGCGCCAGCGCCATGTCGACGTGGTGGTCAGCGACATGCGGATGCCGGGCATGGATGGCGCCACCCTGCTGCGCGCGGTGCGCGAGCGCCAGCCGGAGACGGTGCGCATCATCCTGTCCGGCCAGGCCGACCGCGAAGGCGTGATGCGTTCGCTGCCGGTGGCCCACCAGTTCCTGTCCAAGCCCTGCGACGCGCGCCGGCTGCACGCCATCATCACGCGCTGCCGACTGCTGCAGGACGAACTGTTCTCCGACGCGGTCAAGCAGGCGATCGCCTCGGTCTCGACCCTGCCGGCGCTGCCGCGCCTGTACTGGGAGCTGGCCGAGGAGCTGGACCGCCCGGCG
>CAYPJK010000527.1:0-2287 GCA_964411025.1 uncultured Nevskia sp. | reverse complement strand
GGGCGAAGCCTCGCTGTTCGCGCTGCACATCGGCAGCGGCAACAATGCCAGCTACGCCGTCGGTCAGGATGGCACCGTGCTGCGCAGCACCGATGCCGGGGCCAGCTGGTCGCGGATTGACGCCGGCACCCAGGCAATCCTGCTCGGCGTCAGCGCCAGCAGCGACAACCGCGTGACCGTGACCGGCATGCGCGAAATGCGGTACAGCCCGGACGGCGGCAGCAGCTGGACCGGGGTCAACGGTGGCGGGGTCAACACCTTGTGGTATCAGGGCATCGGCCAGCCCGAGGGCAGCACCGCTGCACTCGCGGTCGGTCAGGCGGGGCGGATTCTGAAGATCGACAACTGATCGATCCGGAAGGCGCGCTCCCATTACTAGAAAAGTCAGGTTCGCAACCTCAGGAGGGGAATGAAAATGAGCAGCAAGATGCCCGCGATCCGCGTGATCGCAGCAGCCGCAATGATGATGGCCGCCCACGCAGCACTCGCCCAGGATGCTGTTGACCAGAGCGGCGACGGCAGCACCAGCAGCGGCGGCTTTTTCAGCGACTTCGATTTCAGCTGGGGCGGCTTCATCCGCCCGGAACTGGCGATCACGCTGGGCGGCGAGAACCCGAACAACCAGCGTGGCAATCCGTTCAATGGCGTGACGGTGGCGCGCCAGCCGGGTGTGCCGCAGCCGGTCGACGCCCTCGGCGGCCTGCTGCCGCCGTTCTCGGTGCCGGCGGTCGGTCTGGGTGACAACGTCACCCGTCCGGTGACCCCCGCCAACAACTTTTTCAATCTGCACCTGTTGCGCCTTGAACTCGAAGGCGCAATGAAGTTCACGCCGAGCCTGAAGCTGGTCGGCCGTCTGCGCGCCGTGTTCGATCCGGGCAACTACAGCGAGTTCGATCCGCAGAGCGTCGTCAACGGCGCCACCGGCGGCATCAGCGGCGGCGACCCGGCCCTGTACGGCGGTGATCCCAACTACTTCGAGTACCAGGTCGCGGGCCTGAAGCGGCCGAATCCGCTCGAAGCCGCCGGCCCGAATTACCTCGTCTACTTCCCTGCCCTGTTCCTCGACTACCAGGAAGGTCCGCTCAACATCCGCGTCGGCAACCAGCAGATCGCCTGGGGCCAGGCACTGTTTTTCCGCGTGCTCGACGTCGTCAACGGCCTCGATCTTCGCCGCCACCTGATCCTCGACAGCGCCCAGGAAGAATTTGCCGACGAACGCGTGCCGAGTCTCGCCCTTCGCGTGAACTACCAGTTCACCGACGAGATCCTCGCCGACGCCTTCGTGCAGAAGTTCCAGCCGACCATCTACGGCAACCCGAACACCCAGTACAACGTCATCCCGGCGCAGTTCACGGTGCATGACCAGTACGGCTCGGTGAACGACAAGCTCAGCTACGGCATCCGCTTCAAGGGCAACTTCGGCCAGTGGGGCGCGCAGGCGATCTTCGTCAGCCGCTACAACCCGGATGGCGTGTTCCGCTGGACGGCGTCGGGCGTCAACAAGAACCTGCCGAACAACAACCCGTTCGGCCTGATCCTGAACACCCTCTACAGCGGCATCGGCGGCCTGCCGTCGACCGGCGACATCCTTGCCCAGACCCCGTTCGAAGCCAGCCCCGGCGGTGTCTACTCGTCGCAGGAGTGGTTCACCTACGCCTCGATGGTCCGTCTGAACGGCCTCACCGGCCTGAACGCGGCGATCAACGAGTTCGCGCCGGCCACGTCGCAGCTGCTGGCCAGCCCGGTCGACAACTTCGCCGATGCCGCCCGCCAGCTCGACACCTTCTTCATTGCCGGTGGCGACGGTCTGCGCGGTCACCTCGCCCGCGAGTACTTCCGCGAGTACAACATCGGTGGCGGTGTCAGCTACGTGGTGGAAGGCGAGCCGGGTTCGCTGCTCGACCAGCTGATCATCAACCTCGAAAGCACCTACACGCCGGACCGCCGCTTCACCAACCCGAGCCTGAGCCGCGATTACATCAAGACCGGCAACCTCGTCAGCGCGCTGGTGATGGAGAAGTACCAGCGCTTCTCGAACTCGATCCCGGCCACGTACATGGTGTTCCAGTACATGCACCGGACCAAGGACGACATCTTCGGCCGTTCGCTGAAGGGCTACGGCGGCTCGGTGAATCAGGAGGCCACCGGTGCCACCGGCGGCTCCGACTACGTGGTGTTCGCGTTCCAGCAGCCGTTCCCGCAGGCCATCTGGCGTATCGACTTCGCCGGCCTCTACGACGTCAACGGCGGCCTGCTGCTGCAGCCGGGCATCCGCTGGAAGCCGACC
>CAYPJK010000526.1:0-2309 GCA_964411025.1 uncultured Nevskia sp. | reverse complement strand
CTGGTGGAACTGCTGTTGCCCCTGGGTGGCGCTGGCAAGCCTTGCCGGCAGTGGGCGGGCCGTTGTTACGATGCCGGCTCCCTGCGACGGAAGCGCACCGGCATGTCCTGGCAGCACAACCTGATCACCGATGCCGACGGCATCACCGCGCTGCTGGCCGCAACCCGGCGGATTGCCGTGCTCGGCATCAAGCCGGAATCGCATGCCGACCAGCCGGCGCACTACGTGCCGGCGGCGCTGGCGCGGGCCGGCTACCAGATCGTGCCGGTGCCGGTCTATTTCCCGGAGGTCACCACCATCCTGCGCCAGCCGGTGTACCGGAAGCTGGCGGAGGTGCCAGGGACACTGGACCTGGTCGACGTGTTCCGGCTGCCGTCGGCGCTGGCCGGCCATCTCGATGACCTGCTGGCGGCGCGGCCGAAAGCGGTCTGGCTGCAGTCCGGCATCCGTCACGATGACTTCGCCGAGGCGCTGGCCCGGGCCGGCATCGCCGTGGTGCAGGACCGCTGCCTGATGGTCGAGCAGCAGCGGCGCGGCGCACGGCCGGCGCCGCCGTGACCGCCGCCGGACCGGCTCCGCGATGAGCCGGCAGGGCGCCGGCATATACTTCGCGGCCCTTTCACCTGTCGCGATCATGCTGGCCCAGCCCGTTTCCACCGTCGTTGCAGCGGCCGAGCCGCGATGAGCGAGTCCCGCCATCCGCACAGCGAGCGGCGCCTGCGCCTCGGCCTCGAACGGCTCGGGCTTGATGTCGAGCTGACCGCGCCGCTGATGCGCTATCTGGCCGAGCTGGAAAAGTGGAACGCCACCTACAACCTGTCCGGCATCAAGATCGTCGACGACATGGTGCTGCGCCATCTGCTCGATTCGCTGACCGTATTGCCGGCGCTGCCGCAACTCGCTGACGGCGCGCGGCTGATCGACGTCGGCAGCGGCGCCGGCATTCCCGGCCTGATCCTGGCAATCGCCCGGCCCGGCCTGCGGGTCACCACCTTGGATTCGGCGGGCAAGAAGGCACGCTTCATGCGCCATGCGATCCGGGCGCTGGGCCTGAAGAACGCCGACGTGTTCGAAGGCCGCGCCGAGGATCACGTGCCGGAGGACACCTACGATTTCATCATCAGCCGTGCGTTTGCCAGCCTTGCCGATTTCGTCACCGTGACCGAGCACCTGGCCGGCCCGGACAGCCGCTGGCTGGCAATGAAGGCGCATGTCGACGATGCCGAGCGCGCCGCGCTGCCGGCGCGCTGGCAGATCGAGTCGACCATCCGGCTGCCGGTGCCGGGGCTCGACGAGATGCGGCAGTTGCTCGTGCTGCGCGCCGCGTAAGCTGCGCCCGTTTCCAGTCTCCCGTACCCCGGACCCAGGCCCATGACCCGCATCATCGCCATCGCCAACCAGAAAGGCGGCGTCGGCAAGACCACGACGACGATCAACCTCGCGGCCTCGCTGGCGGCGACCCGGCGGCGCGTGCTGCTGGTCGATCTCGATGCCCAGGGCAACGCCACGATGGGCTGCGGCGTCGACAAGTACCGGCTCCAGTGGAGCGTCCGCGACGTGCTGCTGGAAGCGGCATCGGCGCGCGACACGATCACCAGCAGCGAAGGCCTGGGCTTCAACGTGCTGCCGGCCAATGCCGACATGACGGAAGCCGAAATCAAGCTGCGCGACATGCCGGCCGGCGATTTCGCGCTGAAGCTGGCGCTGGAGACAGTCGCGGCGGACTACGACTACATCCTGATCGACTGTCCGCCGGCGCTCTCGAAGCTGACGGTCAACGCCTTCGTCGCCGCCGACGGCGTGCTGATCCCGATGCAGTGCGAGTACTACGCGCTGGAAGGGCTGACGGCGCTGGTCGACACCATCAAGAAGATCCAGCGGGTGATCAATCCGCGGCTGGAGATCGACGGCCTGCTGCGGACCATGTTCGATCCGCGCAACAACCTGTCGAACGAAGTGTCGGCGCAGCTGATCGAGCATTTCGGCGACAAGGTCTACCGCACGCTGGTGCCGCGCAACGTGCGGCTGGCGGAGGCGCCCAGCTACGGCGCCCCGGCGGTGGTGTGGGACCAGGCCTCGAAGGGCGCGCAGGCCTACCTCGCGCTGGCCGAGGAGATCCTGAGGAGGGCGGCATGAGCACGAGGCACAAGGGTGGACTGGGGCGCGGGCTCGACGCGCTGCTGGGCGACACCGGCGGCGAGGCGGGCGGGCGCAAGGACGCGGTGGCGACGCTGCCGGTGGGCGCGATCCAGCCCGGCAAGTACCAGCCGCGCACGCAGATGAGCGAGGCCGCGCTGGCCGAGCTCGCG
>CAYPJK010000525.1:0-2310 GCA_964411025.1 uncultured Nevskia sp. | reverse complement strand
CTGGTCCAGCCCGGCCATATCTTCCCGCTGATGGCGCAGCCGGGCGGTGTGCTGACCCGCGCCGGCCATACCGAGGCGGGTTGCGATCTGGCCCGTCTGGCCGGGCTGGAGCCGGCCTCGGTAATCGTCGAGATCCTCAACGACGACGGCACGATGGCGCGCCGGCCGGACCTGGAAGTGTTTGCCCGCGAGCACGGTCTGAAGATTGGCACCATCGCCGACCTGATCCGCTACCGCCTGCACAACGAGCACACGATCGAGCGGGTCGCCGAAACCACGGTCCGCACCGAGTTCGGCGATTTCCGGCTGGTGACTTACCAGGACGCGGTCGAGAACACCCTTCATCTGGCGCTGGTGCGCGGCAATGTCGAGGCCGATCGGCCGACGCTGGTGCGCGTCCATGTCGGCAACATCCTGTCCGACGTGCTGTGCGTCGAGCACCCGGATTTCTCCTGGCCGCTGCGCAAGGCGCTGCAGCGGGTGGCCGAGGAAGGCAGCGGCGTCGTGGTGCTGCTGCGCAAGCCCGCCTCGCCGCGCGACCTGGTGAAGCAGATCCTGGCGCTGTCGACGCCGCACGCCACTCCCGCCAGCCCGGCGACGGCGAGCAGCGATGATGCCCAGAGCCTGCGCACCTACGGCATCGGCGCGCAGATCCTGATCGACCTCGGCGTGCGCCGGATGCGCGTGCTGTCCGGTTCGTCGTACCGGATGCAGGCGCTGTCCGGCTTCGGCCTGGAAGTCGTCGAATACGTTCACACCCAGTAAGTCATTCATCAGAGCCATTACGTGCCGAAAGCCGCCCCGAAGAAGTCGCCGTCCGCCGCCGCCCCGAGCGCGCACAAGAGTGGTTATGCCGCCCCGCCAAAGCCGGAAAAGGGTCGCTTCCGCCATAAGCGGATCGCCATCATCAAGACGCGCTGGAACGTCGAGATCGTCGACGCGCTGACCGAAGGTGTCGTCAAGTGCCTGAAGGATTGGGGCGTGGCGCCAGCCAATGTCCGGCACTTCCACGCACCCGGGGCCTTCGAATTGCCGCTGGCAGTGTCGGCGCTGATGGACAGCGATCAGTTCGATGGCGTGGTGGCGCTCGGCGCGGTGATCCGCGGTGACACGCCGCACTTCGATTTCGTGGCCGGCGAATGCTCTCGCGGCCTGCGCGAGGCCTCGCAGATCTACAAGACCGCGCTTGGCTTCGGCGTGCTGACCGTCAACACCGCCGAGCAGGCGTTCGAGCGAGCGAAGCCGGGCAAGACCAACAAGGGCTACGAGGCCGCCGCCGCGATGCTGGAAATGATCGCGCTGCTGGATGAAGTCGGTGGCTGAGCAGGGCAGCCCGCAGGCCGGGCAGGGCGTCCATCCGACCAGCCGCCGCGGCCTCGCCCGCCGGCTGACCGTGCAGGCGCTGTACCAGTGGATCCTCAACCAGACCGCGCCGGACACGCTGATCAAGGAGTTCCGGGAGATGCCGGACGGCTTCGGCCGCGCCGATCCGCAGTACTTCGGCGAGTTGCTGCACGGCACTGTCAACGAGGCGGCGGTGCTGACCACCCAGATCGTGCCGCACCTCGACCGACCGCTGAACCAGCTTGATCCGGTCGAGTATTCGGTGCTGCTGATGGGCGCGTTCGAGCTGAACCACCGGCCGGAAGTGCCGTACCGCGTGGTCGTCAACGAGGCGGTGAACCTCGCCAAGGTGTTCGGCGCCGAGGACGGCTACAAGTTCGTCAACGGCGTGCTCGACAAGATCGCCCGCCAGACGCGGGGGCACGAGATCAACGCCGCCGGTTGAGCGATGGATGAGTTCGCACTCATCCGCCGCCATTTTTCCGGCCTGACGCCGTCCGGCGCGCCGGGTGTCCGGCTGGGCATCGGCGACGATGCGGCGATCCTTGCGCCGCCGCCCGGCCACGAACTGCTGATGACCAGCGACACCCTGGTCGCCGGCCGCCATTTCCCGCTGCAGACCGCTGCGGCCGACATCGGCTGGAAGGCGCTGGCGGTGAACCTGTCGGACCTTGCGGCGATGGGCGCCCAGCCGCTGTGGTGCCTGCTGGCGCTGACCCTGCCGGCTTCGGACGACGGCTGGCTGGCCGGCTTCACCGAAGGCTTCGCGGCGCTGGCGCGGGCACATGGCATCGCGCTGGTCGGTGGCGACACCACGCGCGGCGCGCTTTCGATCACCGTCACCGCCGTCGGCAGCGCACCGGCCGGCACGGCGCTGCGGCGCTCGGGCGCGCGGGCTGGCTATGTCGTCTGCGTCATCGGCACGCTCGGCGACGCCGCGCTCGGCCTGCGGCGGCTGGCGCCGGC
>CAYPJK010000524.1:0-2333 GCA_964411025.1 uncultured Nevskia sp. | reverse complement strand
TCCGGGCCGTCGGGAATCAGCCAGTACCCGGCGATGCCGTTGCGCACCAGCGGGTCCTGCAGCAGCCGGGCCATGCCCTGGAACAGGCGCAGCACGCGCGCCTCCGGGTCGCCGCCGGGCTCGCGCATGCGGTCGAAGATGTGGCCGTCGAACAAGGAATGCAGGCGCCGCAGGCAGGCGAGAAACAGCGCTTCCTTGCTTTCGTAGTGCCAGTACAGCGCGCCCTTCGACAGTCCGGCGGCGGTGGAAATGGCGCCGATCGACACGCCGTCGTAGCCGAAGCGGCCGAACAGGTCGAAGGCGCGATCCTGGATCGCCTTCAGCGTGTCGAACTGTTCGTGTGCGGGTTTGCGGGCCATGCCGGAGTGATCGGGACGAGCAACGACCAATTATCCCGGAAAAGCTGCGCTGGCCCACAGCATGCGACCGCCAGCCCGGCCGGATTTCGGCGCTAAACTTCCGCACCGGCCAACTCGCCGGTCCCTCCTGCATCCTTCGTCCACCGGCATGAACGATTTTTCCCACTGGGGCGTGTCGACGCTCGGCGTGCGTGCGGCCGAGCCGCGCACCGACGAGCGCGAGCACTCCGCCGCCGTCCACCTGACCTCGTCCTTCGTCTACCGCACGGCCGCCGAAGCGGCGGCGGTGTTTTCCGGCGAGCAGCCCGGCAACATCTATTCGCGCTTCACCAATCCGACCGTGCAGGCCTTCGAGCGGCGGCTGGCGGCGATGGAAGGCGGCGACTGCTGCGTGGCCACGGCCAGCGGCATGTCGGCGATCCTCGCGATGTGCATGTCGGTGCTGAAGGCGGGCGACCACATCCTGGCCTCGCGCACGCTGTTCGGCTCGACGATCAACCTGTTCAACAACATCCTCGGCCGTTTCGGCATCGACACCACCTATGTCGACGCCGGTGATCTCAACGCCTGGGGCGCGGCACTGCGGCCGAACACGCGGCTGCTGTTCATCGAGACGCCGAACAATCCGCTGACCGAGATCGCCGACATCCGCGCGCTGGCCGACATCGCCCACGGCGCCGGCGCGCTGCTGGCGGTCGACAACTGCTTCCTGTCGCCGGTGCTGCAGCAGCCGCTGAAGCTGGGCGCTGATCTGGTCGTGCATTCGGCGACCAAGTACCTGGACGGGCAGGGCCGCTGCGTTGGCGGCGCGGTGGTCGGCGATGCCCAGCGAGTCGGCAAGGACCTGTTCGGCTTCATGCGCACGGCCGGCCCGAGCATGAGTCCGTTCAATGCCTGGGTATTCCTGAAGGGCCTGGAAACGCTGGGCATCCGCATGCGCGCGCATTGCGAGTCGGCGCTGGCGCTGGCCCGCTGGCTGGAGACCCAGCCGGGTGTCGCGCGCGTGTTCCATCCGGGTCTGGACAGTCATCCGCAGCACGAACTGGCCAAGCGGCAGCATCTGAAGCTGGGCGGCGTGACCGGTTTCGGCGGCATCGTGTCGTTTGAAGTCGACGGCGGCCGTGAGGCGGCGTGGCGGGTGATCGACTCGGTCCAGCTGCTGTCGATCACCGCCAACCTCGGCGACACCCGGACAACGATCACGCATCCGGCGACCACCACCCATGGCCGGATCACGGCGGACGCCCGCCGGCTCGCCGGCATCAGCGAGGGGCTGGTGCGTGTGGCGGTGGGCCTGGAGGACGTCGAGGACCTCAAGGCCGACCTCGCGCGCGGCCTGTAGCGGCGGACGGCCGGCGATGCATCACGACGACGCGCTGGCGCGACTGCGGCTGCGGCTGGCGGACAGCAGCGAGCTTCAGCGGCCGGTCGCCCGCGTCGACCTGCCGCTGAAGCTGGGCCATCTGGTCACCGCGTCGGCGGTGGCGCTGCTGAAGCCGGCGGCGGTGCTGGTGCCGATCCTGCGCCGGCCGCATGGCCACACCGTGCTGCTGACCCGGCGCGCCGATCACCTGCGCCAGCACAAGGGCCAGATCAGCTTTCCCGGCGGCCGCCGCGACCAGACCGACAGCAGCTACGCGTTTGCCGCGCTGCGCGAGGCGCAGGAGGAAGTCGGCCTGCCGCCGGAAGCGGTGCAGGTGCTGGGCTATCTCGACGATCACCCGACCCTGACCGGCTACCGGATCACGCCGGTGGTTGGCTACATCGACAGCCCGTTCTCGCCGGTCACCGATCCCGGCGAGGTGGCCGAAGCGTTCGAGCTGCCGCTGGGCCATGTTGCTGATGACGACTGCTTCCAGCGCAAGGTGTTGAGCCGAGGCGGCTTCGATGTGCCGTTCCTCGAAATCCAGTACGCCGGCCACCAGATCTGGGGCGCGACGGCGGCGATCCTCTGGAACCTGCGCGAGCAGTTGC
>CAYPJK010000523.1:0-2334 GCA_964411025.1 uncultured Nevskia sp. | reverse complement strand
TGCAAGGGCCAGATCGCCCACTACAAGATCCCGCGCTACATCCGCTTCGTCGACGGCTTCCCGATGACCGTCACCGGCAAGATCCAGAAATTCCTGATCCGCGACGCGATGGTGCGGGAACTGGCAACGCTGGCGGCCGTGGCCACGCCGGGCACCTGATACCGGCGGGTGTCGAGTCCCGAGGGATACGGCACCCGCCGGAGCGCCGCTCAGGGCAGCACGCGACCGCTGATGTCGGTCGGGGACTGCGCCGGGCCGACGCTGGAGCGCCAGACGCCGAAGCTGGCGATGCTGCCGCTGGCGAGAGCCGGGAAACGCGCGCGGGCCAGCGGGAACGGCGCCTGATCGATGCGTTGCCGGCCGGTGACCGGCGTGCCGTCATTGCTGAAGCGCTGGCCCTGGATCTGGAACTCGAACTCGTCCGGGTTCTCGCTGTCGCCCGACAACACCCGGTACCGTCCCCAGACCACGTCATAGCCGCCGCCCGGCCGGCTGGCGATGTCCGGGCCGGAGCCGTTGGCGCCGCGCGGCGTGGTGGTGTCGCTGAGCAACTGTGGCTCGCCGAGAACCTCGCCGGCATGGCTCAGCCGCTGGACGTACACCGACGACAGGCCGACCACGCTTTCGGCGAGGTCCGAATAGGCCACTGCGTAGCTGCCGTCGGTCAGGCAGGCCAGGCTCAGTTCGGCCGCTTCGGCATCGCCGCCGGTGAGGAACGCGGTGCTGCCGATCGGCTCGCCCGCAGCATTGAAGCGCAGCAAGGTGGCGCGATAGGCGAAATCGGACTGCAGCGGGCTGAGGTAGACCATCGCCAGGCTGCCGTCGGAATGGAAGCAGGCATCGGTGCTGCGGTCGCCGTAATCGGCACCGATGGCCACCGTGGCCTCGGCGTTTCGCGGCCGGGTGGCATCGAAGCTGAACAGGCGCGCGCGGATCGGCTCGCCGTCCTCGTTCGGCGTGCTGGCACCGTATCCGATGAACGCCGCCGTCCCATCGGGTGCCATGGCCAGCGTCGGACCGATGAAGCTGATCGGCAGACGGATCGGCTGCGCGTCGATCGGTCCGCCGGCATTGAACCGGCGAACCCACTGTTGCGGGACGCCATCCGTCGATGCCGTGTAGCTGATCGCGTAGCGGCCGGAGGCATCGGCCGCCACGCGCGGCCAGTACTGCGCGCCGTTGGCATCCGGGTGGACCCGGAACTCGTCGCCGAGCGGGCTGCCATCAGCGGCGAAGCGGCGGGCGAATACGCCGTTGCCGCTGCTGTCCGGGCCTTGCCAGACGACGACGAAGCCGGCGGCCCCGAGGTTGGCGATGTCGGGCGCGATTTGCGAGCCGTCGCGCGTGGTGTTGACGACGAACGTGGGCCCGGCGGTGGCCGCTGGTGCAGCCGCCAGCGCCAGCAGGCCCAGGCTCAATGCGGCGAGCGGGGCCGCGCAAGTGGATCGGTTATTCATGGTCTGTTCTCCTCGGGTGGTTGGCGAACGCTTGGCAACGTCGCGCTCGAAGTATGAAAGCCTGTCCATGAAAGCTCGCGTGGCCGGATTGGCCTAATGAGGGCGCGCCCTTGCACAGCCTTGCCCGCACGTCCGGCCGGCTTCGCGGCTGGTTGGTGAAGCCGCACTCGGCGACACTGCCGGCCCGCCTTTCACGAGCCCCGCCATGTCCCAGCGCCAGCACCATCTGCTCTCCGTCAACGGCGCCCGCATCCACGCTGTCGAGCAGGGGCAGGGGCCGCTGGTGCTGCTGGTCCACGGCTTTCCGGAGTCCTGGTACTCGTGGCGGCATCAGCTCGATGCGCTGGCCGCCGCCGGCTACCGTGCGGTGGCGATCGACCAGCGCGGCTACGGTCGCTCGTCGAAGTTCGCCCGGTTGGAGGACTACCGCATCCACCGGCTGGTCGATGACGTGGTCGGCGTCGTGCAGGCGCTTGGCGAACGCCAGGCCGTGATCGTCGGCCACGACTGGGGAGCGCCGGTGGCCTGGACTGCGGCCTGGCTGCGCCCGGACGTGTTTCGCGGCGTCGCCGGCCTGTCGGTGCCGTTCTCCGGGCGCGGGCTGGTGGCGCTGCCGGGCAGCCCGTTCGGCGAGCGCCATCCGGGTGAACTGCATGCCGAACTGGCCGGCCCCGGCCAGACCTTCTACCAGGACCATTTCGGCGCGATGGACGGCGCGATCGCCGAGATCGAGGCAGACGTGCGCGGCTGGCTGGCCGCTGCGGTGTGGTCGCTGTCCGGAGCGCCGCTGCAGGCGCTGCTGCCGGACTTCGCGACGATGGATCAGCGGACCCTGATTCGCGGCAGCGCGATGTGCATCGCCGCTGGAGGCCGCATG
>CAYPJK010000522.1:0-2335 GCA_964411025.1 uncultured Nevskia sp. | reverse complement strand
AGCGGCGGTCGCTGTTCGCCGGCCAGGTCCCGGTGATGCGGCAGCTGCTCGACCGGCAGGTCTTCGTGCCGAAGCCCGGCTGTGCCGACGCGCGCAGCCTCGTCACCACGGCGGCCGACCTGTCGAAGGCGCTCGGCGACGACAAGGCCGAGGCGGCGCTGCTCGATCGCGCGATTGCCGACATCAAGCGCCGGCTTGGCGGCGCCGGCACGCTCGACCTGAAGCGGGACCGGAACCTGGCCGACAACCTGCGGCTGTACCTGGAGCGTGCCGGCCGCATCGAGGCGCTCGATGCGCTGTATCCGCAGCTGATCGCGGCCTATCCGGACGACTACGTCTACGCCTTTCGTCACGGCCGCAACCTGGTCGAGCGCGGCGAGTTCGCGCGGGCACTGCCGTGGCTGGAACAGGCCGCGCCGAAGGCCTACGGCGTCAATCGCCTGAATGTCGCGCGGTACCGGGCCGAGGCGCTGCGCAAGCTGGGCCGCGACGACGATGCAAAGCAGGTGGTGGCCGATGCGCTGAAGGCCAACGGCCCGTTCTTCCCGGACGAAGTCGCCAAGCTCAAGGCCACGCTGTAGGGCGGCCTTGGTGGCGAGATGCGGTCGATTGACCGCATGTCGCCCTGTGGCGCGAGCGTCAGGCCCGGTGGTACGGGTGATGGTTCAGCAGGCTCCAGGCGCGGTATAGCTGCTCGGCAACGATCACCCGCACCATCGCGTGCGGGAAGGTCAGCTTCGACAGCGACCAGACGCTGTCCGCCTTCGCCAGCACGGCCGGCGCGTGGCCGTCCGGGCCGCCGATCAGCAGCGCGACATCGCGGCCGCCCTGCATCCAGCCGTCGAGCGCCTTCGCCCAGCCGACCGTGTCCGGCTGCTTGCCGTGCTCGTCGAAGACGATGATCCGCGCGTCGCCCGCCGCTTTCAGCAGCGCCATGCCCTCGGCATCCCGCAGGCGCGCGATGTCGGCATTCTTGCCGCGATGCTCGACCGCCAGCTCGGTCAGTTCCAGCTTCAGCTCGCGCGGCAGGCGGCCGGCGTAATCGGTGTAGCCGGCGGTGATCCAGTCCGGCATCCGGGTGCCGACGGCGATCAGGCGGATGCGCATCGGAGCGCCTGCGGCCTGACGCTCAGTTGCCGCGCGCGGACTGCTCGCGGGTGGTGAAATCCCAGAGCTTCTCGAGCTGGTAGAACGCCCGCGACTGCGCCTGCATCACGTGCACGATGACGCCGCCCAGATTGACCAGCACCCATTCGCCCTCGTTCAGGCCTTCGATGCCGACCGGCCGGTGACCGCTTTCCTTGGCCTTGTCGATGACGTTGTGCGCCAGCGAGGCTGCGTGGCGGTTCGAGGTGCCGGTGGCGATCACCATGATGTCGGTGATGGTGGTCAGCTTCGAGACGTCGAGCACGCGGATGTCGACCGCCTTGAGGTCTTCGAGCGCGGCGACGGCGATCGCCCCCAGCGCGGCGGACGGGATGGTCGATGCAATGGCGGCGGTTTCAGTCATGGATGGCAGCTTCCTCGATGGTCAGGGCGCGAACGTCCTCTGGGGTGAATGAACGGATCACAGGGTCCGGCACCAGGCCGCGAACGCTGCGGCCGGCTTGCAGCAGGGATCGGATGCGGGTCGACGAGATCGCCAGGCCCGGCAGCTGCACCGGCAGCCACAGGCCCTGTGGCGCAGCGTGCAAGGCGCGGGCCGTGTCAGCGATCCGGCCGCGCAGGAAGGCGGCCAGCTCGGCGCCCGGTGGCGGCGCGTCGCCGGGCCGCTGGACGACCACGATGTGGGCGAGATCGAACAGCTCGCGCCAGCGATGCCAGCCGGGCAGCTGATGGGCGGCATCGTTGCCCAGCAGCAGGAACAGCCGCGCATCCGGCTGCTCGGCCTTGAGTTCGGCCAGCGAGTCGTAGGTATACGAGGCCTTGCCGAGCGTGGCCGCGCGGCGCACCTCGCGGTCGTCGGCGCACAGGCGGGGCTCGTCGCCGATCGCCAGCCGCACCCAGTCCAGCCGCCGTTCGGCGCTGATTCCGGGTGTCGCGCGGTGCGGCGGGCGGGCGCTGGGCGTGACCTGCACGACGTCGAGGCCAAGCGTCTCCTGCAGCTCGATCGCCAGCCGCAGGTGACCGTTGTGGATCGGTGCGAAGGTGCCGCCGAAGAAGCCGATCGCTTTCATCCGGTGCGCGGCAGCCTCACGCGGAGGCCGTCACGAACGCGCGCACTCAACGGACATTGCCGTCGCCGAGCACGACCCATTTCACCGACGTCAGCCCCTCGAGGCCGACCGGGCCACGGGCGTGGAACTTGTCGGTGGAGATGCCGATCTCGGCGCCC
>CAYPJK010000521.1:0-2357 GCA_964411025.1 uncultured Nevskia sp. | reverse complement strand
GGCAACTCGGCATACAGGTGATCGAAGATCGCCTCCGGTGCCTGCGGCGGCAGATTCAGAAAGGTTTGCGCCGCCGCTTCGGCGGCGGCCGTGCCGTCCGCGATCAGCGCGGCTTCGTCGTCGGCCGACCAGAAGCCGGCGGCTTCCAGATAGGCCTTGTAGCGCTTCACCGGACAGCGCTCCCAGGCTGCCGCGACTTCGGCTTCGGCGCGGTAGCGGCGGGCGTCATCGGCCGTGGTGTGGTCGTGCAGCCGGTAGGTCAGCGCTTCGACCAGGCTCGGGCCGCCGCCGTCGCGGGCGCGCTCGATGGCAGCAGTCAGCACCGCGCGGGTGGCAATCACGTCGTTGCCGTCGACCTGTTCGCTCGGCAGCCCGCCGGCCAGGCCTTTCTGGGCGAACGTCGCGGCGCCGGTCTGGCGGTGGCTCGGCATCGAGATCGCCCAGCCGTTGTTGCTGACCAGGAACACGATCGGCAGGTTCCAGATGCGCGCGGCGCTGATCGCTTCGTACCAGTCGCCCTTGGAGGTCGCGCCGTCGCCGCAGGAGGCCAGCACCACGCGCCGCTCCTGCTTGAGCGTGATCGCGTAGGCCACGCCGATGGCATGCGGCACATGGGTCGCGATCGGCACCGACAGCGGAAAGTCGTGGTGGCTCGGCGTGCCTTCCGGATAGGCCATGCCGCGCTCGTCGCCGCCCCAGTACTGCAGGATCGCGTGCATCGGCACGCCGCGCGCGAACTGGGCGGCGTACTCGCGGTAGGCGGGAATGAAGATGTCCTCGGCGGCCAGCGCATGGCCGATTGCCGTGCCAATCGCCTCCTGGCCCAGCACGGCCGCGTAGGTGCCCAGCAGGCCGGTGCGCTGCAGCGCCACGGCCTTCCGGTCGAACAGTCGGGTGCGCACCATCAGCGCGTACATCGCCCGAGCCTCGTCGCGGTCGCGGGCGAAGGCGGGTGGATCGGCTGTCAGGCTGCCGTCCGGATTCAGGTAGCGGGTCAGGAAGACCTCGAAGGCGGCCACGCGTGTGGTGGCCGGGGACGGTTCGATCATCGTGCGCTCCGGGCGGGGGCATGACCCGCATGACGCGGGTCCGCGATCTGCCAGCCGACGGTAGCACGCGGGATTTGCCGCTTGAAATGGCGGCTGACCGGGCTTCCGGTGCGGCAGGACGAGCGTGCGTCGGCAGCCGGCGAGCGGCCATCGCGGTGGCGGGTGGGGTACCCTGTCGGTCTGGCTCGCACCCTTGGCACTCCTGCCCCCGACGCCAGGCCTTCGGGCCGATCTCCTGACATCGGCCCATCGCGCGCCGCCCGCCTGCCGGCCGGCGCATTCCGCGGCCCCCAAGCGGGTCAACCCGGTCTCGATGCGCGCAGTCGCAGCGCGCCGACCCTGAAGGTCACGGCGTGATCCCGTTGCCCGCCCAGACGGCGGCACGGATCGCGCCCGGCGGTCGGCGTCTGGAACGACGCCGTCCGGCCAGCCGCGCGTCGACCGGACGCACGATGGAGCACTGCACCCCATGTTGTTGGCAACCGATCTCGATGGCACTTTCCTCGGCGGCAGCGCCGCCGACCGTCAGCAGCTGTACCGGCTGGTCGCCGGTCATCCGGACATCCGGCTCGCATACGTCACCGGCCGCGGCCTGGAAACCGTGCTGCCGCTGCTGGCCGATCCATCGCTGCCGCAGCCGGACTACATCGTCTGCGATGTCGGCGCGACTGTCGTCGATGGCTTGAGCCTGCAGCCGATCCAGCCGCTGCAGCACGAAATCGCACTTCGCTGGCCAGGCGAACAGCCGGTGGCCGATGCCTTCGCGCCGTTCGCCGAACTGGTCCGCCAGGCCACGCCGCAGCAGCGCCGCTGCAGCTATTTCTGCGCCGCCGAGGTGATCACGTCGGCGATGCACGACCGGGCGGCTGCGCTGCACTGCGAGCTGCTGTTCTCGGCCGAGCGCTACCTCGACGTGCTGCCGCGCGGCGTCAACAAGGGCTCGACGCTGCGCGCGCTGGTCGCCCAGCTCGGCATCGATCCGGAAACCGTGCTGGTGGCCGGCGACACGCTGAACGACCTGTCGATGTACGAGCAGGGCTTCAAGGGCGTCTGCGTCGGCGAATCCGAGGCCGGCCTGCTGGCGGGCACGCAGCGCATGGCGCGGGTGCTGCACGCCACGCGGCCCGGCTGTGGCGGCATCCTGCAGGCGCTCAGCCATTTCGGCTTCCTCGGCGAACGCGGTCTCGACAGCCTGCACACGGCCGTACAGGAGCCGGGCGAGTCGGATCTGGTGGTGGTCTACCACCGGCTGCCGTATGAGGAGGCGATCGTCGATGGCCGCGTGCTGCGCCGCCGGCACGGGTCGCC
>CAYPJK010000520.1:0-2359 GCA_964411025.1 uncultured Nevskia sp. | reverse complement strand
CCGGGTGTCGATCCGCAAGCTCCTGCTCCTCGCCTTCATCGTCGTCGGCATGCTGCCGGCAGCGCTGGTGATGTGGCTGGCCGCCAGTCGCAGTGAGGCGGCGCTGCAGCAGCAGATCGAGGACGCCGCCGCGCGAGTGGCTGCCGCCACGGCCGGGGATCTCGACGACCTGCTGCGCGAGCGTGCCCAGAACGCCACCACCTGGACCCATGTCGAGGTCATGCAGGACCTGCGGCTCGGCGATCTCGACAAGCGCCTGTCCGGCTTCCTGGCCGAGATGTACCGCCGCTACGGCAGCGTCTATGCCGGCTTGCATGCGGTCGACCGCGACGGGCGGGTGATCGCCAGCAGCGACCCGACCGCGATCGGCACACAGAGACCGGTGCTGTCGGCCTGGCTGGCGCTGCGCCTGCCGGGCGGCCCGGTGGCCGTGGCGCCGCCGGCAGCCGATCCGGTGCAGCGGCGGCTGAGCCTGGCCACGCCGATCGACTCGGCCTTCGGCGACGGCACCATCGGCACGCTGTGGCTCGACCTGCCGTGGTCGACCTTCGCCGAACAGCTCGACCCGCTGGCCGGCAACGGCCGCGAGGTCGTGGTCAGCACCGCCGATGGCCGGCTGCTGGCGGTCTCCGCCGGCCTGCGGGCGCGCGGCCACGATTTCGGCCAGCCGATGCCGGCCGATCCGGCGGCGCTGGCCGAAGGCCCGGCGATCGTCGCCCGCGCCGATGCCGGCTTTACCGGCTGGACGGTGTGGATCATCGAGTCGCGCGCGGCCGCCCTCGCCCCGGTCCGGCAGATGCTGCGCCGCTTCGCGCTGCTGCTGGTGATCACCTTGCTGGTGATCCTCGTCGCCAGCATCGCGGTTTCGGCGCGCATCGCCCGGCCGGTGCAGGCGCTGACCCGCTACACGCGCAATTACCTGAAGCCCGGCAGCGGCGCGCCGCCGCCGGAGGCCGGTCCGGTCGAGGTCCGCGAACTCGGCCGCAGCTTCCGCGAACTGGTCGGCCAGCTGGAGGAATCCCAGGGTGCGCTGATCCGCGCCTCGCGGCTCGCCGCGCTTGGCGAGGTCACCGCGCTGATGGCGCACGAGGTGCGCACGCCGGTCGGCATCCTGCGTTCCTCGGCGCAGATGCTCGGCGACGAGCCGCAGCTGGGTGCCGATGCCCGCGAACTGCTGGCCATCATCGTCAGCGAGACCGAACGCCTGAACCGGCTGGTCGCCACCATGCTCGACCAGACCCGGATGCGTGCGCCGCTGCTGGCCACCTGCGATTTCCACGCGATCGTCCGCCATGCGATCAGCCTGCTGGCGGCACAAGCACGCGACCGGCAGGTGGCGGTCGGCGTCGAAGCTGCCGCGCTGCGGCCGCAGATCGACGCCGACGCCGAACAGCTGACCCAGGTGCTGCTGAATCTGGTCGGCAATGCGCTGCAGATCGTCCCGGCCGGCGGCCGGGTGCGGATCGGCACGGCCGACGAGCCCGGCCGGCTGGTCTGCACGATTGATGACGACGGCCCCGGCATCGCGCCCGAGGATCGCCAGCGGCTGTTCGAGCCATTCGTGCACAAGCGCGAAGGCGGCGTCGGGCTGGGTCTGGCCGTGGTCCGCCAGATCGTCCGCGCCCATCACGGCGACGTGGTGGCCGAAGCGGCACCGCTCGGCGGTGCCAGAATCCGGTTCTGGCTTCCCTGCCCTCCGACTGCCCGATGACCGCTTCCCGCCGCGTGCTGATCGTCGATGACGAGCCGAACATGCGCCGCGTGCTGGAAATCATGCTCGGCCGCCGCGGCTATCGCACCGATGCCGCCGCCGACGGCGAGGAAGCCTGGGAGCGCCTGCGCGACGGCCGCTACGACCTGGTCTGCAGCGATCTGCGGATGCCGCGCCTGGATGGCATCGAACTGCTGCGACGCATGCGCGACCAGGGCCTGGATTTGCCACTGATCCTGATGACCGCGCACGGCAGTCTCGACAGCGCCGTGGAAGCACTCCGTCTCGGTGCCTGCGACTACCTGCTGCGGCCGTTCGACATCGAGGCGCTGGAACTGGCCATCGACCGCGTGTTCGCCACCCGTGGCCTGCTGCGCCAGAACGCCTACCTGCGCGACGAAGCGGCGCGGCCGGCGCAATCCGGACTGCTCGGCCGCAGCGCGCCGATGGTGGCGCTGCGCGAGCAGGTGGCGAAGGTCGGCCCGACCCGGGCCAGCGTGCTGCTGACCGGCGAAACCGGTACCGGCAAGGAGGTGGTGGCGCGCGCGATCCACCACGCGTCGGAGCGGCGCGACGCGCAGTTCGTCGCGGTGACCTGCGCGGCGATCCCGGCCGACAAGCTGGAAAGCGAACTGTTCGGCCACGAGA
>CAYPJK010000519.1:1052-2366 GCA_964411025.1 uncultured Nevskia sp. | reverse complement strand
CGAGACATCGGCGGCCAGCCACACCGGCACGCCGACCCGCTGGCGCATCACCCGCACCAGCCAGTCGCCTCGGACGTCGCGCAGGCTGGCGCGGACATCGAGGCGGCGCGGATCGGGGCGGCTGAAAAGGGTGGCGTGGGTGACGAATTCCTGGCCGTTGCCGTGGCTGGTGCCGGGGTGCGAACCCGGTCGCTGGGTGCCGGCGCGCGTCGGCAGGCGGTAGTAGAAATCGGTGGCCGGGCTGCTCATCGGCGGCAGGGCGCGGTCACGGCGCCGGCACGCGTTCGAGGATCTGCGCGACCAGCGCATCGGCCAGTTCGGCACGGCGCAGTTCGTAGACCGGCGTGAAGAACACGCGGTGGACCATCGTCGACGGAAACACCGCCTGGATGTCGTCCGGCGTCAGGTAGTCCCGCCCGGCCAGCCAGGCGACGACTCTCGCCGCGCGCACCAGCGCCGAGACGCCGCGCGGGCTGGCACCGGCCAGGATCAGCCGGCGCATGTCGACGTTGTCGAGCTGCACCCCGGCGGCCAGCGGATTGCGGGTCGCTTCCCAGAGATCGAGCACGTACTTCTCCAGCGCCGCGCTGGCCCGCACCGCAGCCTGAATGCTGGCGCCGATCTCGTTGAGCTTTTCCCAGGGCAGCAGGCCGGCCGGCACCGCGTCGATCAGCCGGTCGGTGTCGTGGAAGTTCGGGTTGAAGGCGAGCTGGCGGCGGATCTCCTGATCCGACGGCGTGGCCATGCGCAGCTCGAACATGAAGCGGTCGCGGGCGGCGGAGGCCAGCTCGAAGGTTTCCTCGCGCTCGATCTTGTTGCGATCGGCAAACACGGTCATGTGCGGGAAGCGGTACTCGCGGTTGAAGGCGCTGACCGTGCGCTCGGCCATCGCCCGCAGCAGCAGCGACTGCACCTGCGGCCGCGCGCGGTTGATCTCGTTGAAGAAGAAGGTCACCAGCCGCTCGCCGTGACGCAGCAGCGGGCCGGGGTCGATGCGCGGCTTGCCGTTCTCGTCGACGTACGTGTGATAGATCAGGTCACCCGGCATCAGGTCGACCGTGCCTTCGACGCGTTCGAAGTCGCCGCCGATGGCGCGCGAGAAGGCCCGCAGCACCGTGGTCTTGCCGACGCCGACATCGCCTTCCAGCAGCACATGGCCGCGCGCGAACAGCGCGATGTTGATCAGCCGCACGGTGGCCGGTGCGCCGATCACGGCGCGGTTGACCTCGGCCTCGATCGTCAGCGCCTGGGTGCGCCAGTCCTGCAGGGCAGCGTCGGTGGTCATCGTCGCGAAGGGGCTCGGGTCGGGTCGCG
>CAYPJK010000519.1:244-1042 GCA_964411025.1 uncultured Nevskia sp. | reverse complement strand
CGAGCAACCGGGCGACCAGATCGGGCACTACAAACTGCGGCAGCAACTGGGTGAAAACCGCGGCGCGGTGCGCCGCACGGAGTGGTCGTTCGGTCCGCGAGCCGAACGCCAGCCGGCACGGTGCGCGGACGATCCACCGATCGACGTCTGTCGACCGGCCGACGGCACCCCTCGGGCTTGCTCCTCCAGCTCGCCTGTCGCAGTCCGCCGACGATCCGCCTGCCGGGGCCACGATCCTGATTGCGGGCTCGAACTTAACGCAGTTCGACGGACCGGTGCGACCGGGCCAGCACCTGTGTCGACAGGCGTTCGGTGTGTCCTTGCTGACCCGCTCGGTGCGCGCTGCGGTCAGCCCTCGCCGCTGCCCTTGATCCGCGCGTAGGCGGCCAGCGCCCGATCGCGCGATTCGCTCAAGGACACGATCGGCTTGGGATAATCCCGACCCGGCGAGAACTTCGCTGCCAGCCAGACGGCCGGCTTGGCTTCCCAGGGCGCGTGCAGCGCGCTGTCCGGCAGCCGGGCGATTTCCGGCACCCAGCGCCGGAGGTAGCGGCCTTCGCCATCGAACTTCGCCGATTGCAGCACCGGATTGAAGATCCGGAAGTACGGCGCGGCGTCGGCGCCGCAACCGGCCGCCCACTGCCAGCCGAGACTGTTCTGCGGCAGCGAGGCATCGACCAGGGTGTCCCAGAACCAGCGCGCGCCTTCCTGCCAGGGGATCAGCAGATTCTTGGTGAGAAAGCTGGCCACGATCATCCGCACCCGGTTGTGCATCCATCCAGTACGGTTGAGTTGACG
>CAYPJK010000519.1:0-234 GCA_964411025.1 uncultured Nevskia sp. | reverse complement strand
TGCCGGCGTCGACGACCGGTACGCCGGTGGCGCCGCGCTGCCAGGCACGCAAGTCATCGGCGTAGTCGGCCGGTTCGCGCCACGGAAAGGCGGCGAACTTGTCGTACATCGGCCGGTCGGTGGTCGCCGGGTAATGGAACAGCAGGTGGTGCGAGAACTCGCGCCAGCCCAGCTCGCGGATGAAATGCTCGACATTGCCGATCAGACCCGGCGACTGGTTCTCCGCCACCAGTT
>CAYPJK010000518.1:0-2366 GCA_964411025.1 uncultured Nevskia sp. | reverse complement strand
CTTCATAGACGCCGTCGGCGAACAGGAAGCCGCGGTCGAGCACGGACACGCGGGCCTCGCTCAGCGGCAGCCATTGGCCGTTGAGATAGGCGAGCGCCGGCTTCATATCAGGTTCCAGCGCAGGCGCAGTGCATCGCTCCAGCGCCGCCACAGGCTGCCTTCCGGCACCGCGGTCAACGCGATCAGCGGCTCGCTGAGGATCGGTTTGCCATTGAGCAGCACGTCCAGCTGGCCCAGGACCTGGCCGGCGACGACCGGCGCGAACACCGGCAGCGTCACCTGGGAGCGCATCGACAGGTCCTTGCTGGCACCGCGCGGCAGGCTGACGGTGAGCGGACGGGCGAGGCCCAGCGTGAGTTCGGGTTGGGCGCCTTTCCACACCCGGACTTCGGTCAGGGGCGTTCCGGCGTCCGCGGCCTTGACGCTCTCGAAGAAGCGGAATCCGTAGTCGAGCAGGGTGGCACTGGCGCGCAACCGCTGCGGTGCGGTCTTGGCGCCCAGAACCACCGAGATGATGCGGCGCCCGTCGCGCAAGGCCGAGCTCACCATGCAATAGCCCGCTTTTTTGTGATGACCGGTCTTGAGGCCGTCCACGCTCGGGTCACGGTCCAGCAGGTGATTGCGGCTGTGCTGGGTGATCTTGTTGTAGGTGAATTCGCGCTCGCTGAACAACGGGTAGCGCTCGGGAAAATCCCGGATCAGCGCGCGCGCCAGAATGCCCAGATCGCGCGCCGTGGTGTAGAGCTCGGGATGGTGGATGCCGTTCGGATTGGTGAAGTGACTGTCGTTCATGCCCAGCGACTTCGCAGTCTGGTTCATGCGATCGACGAAAGCCGCTTCGGAGCCGCTCACCGCTTCGGCCAGCGCCACGCTGGCGTCGTTGCCGGACTGCACGATCAGGCCTTGCAGCAAATCCTCGATGCTGACCCGGGAGCCGGCCTCGAGGAACATGCGCGACTCGCGGGTGAAGTAACCCTGCCGCCAGGCGCGCTTGCTGATGGTGACCGAATCGTCCAGACGGATCTGGTTTTTCTTCAACGCGTCAAAGACGACATAGGCCGTCATCAGCTTGGTGACGCTGGCCGGCGGCAGCTTCTCGCGCGTGTTGCCGCCCGCCAGCATCTGGCCGCTGCTGAAATCAAAGACGGCCCAGGCCCGGGCCTGAACCGACAGAGGGGTCGATCCGGCCTCGGCGCTCCACACTGCGGCCGAGGCCAGCAGCAACCACAAAGTCAGGATGCATCGCATGAGATTCAGGCGGCGAAAATGAACCCGCGCATGATACGGGACGCGCCCCGGTCCCGCGACGTGGGCGGCCTCGCCGCAGAGACTTATTCGCTGACTTCGCTGGAGCGCAGGTGATGATTGTCCAGGCGCTGCCGCGCGTGGTCCAGGGCCGAACGGCTGCTGAACGGCCCGAGCAGCACCCGATGCTGCTGCGGCCCTTCGTCGCCGAGGTCGGTGCTGCGGATTTCGGCGTGGCCGAGACCAAGGTCGGCGATCTGTTCGCGCAAGGCGACCGCGCTGATCGGATCGTCGAAGCTGCCGACCTCAAGGAACCGCTCCGGCTCCCGCGCGATCGCCGGCAGGCTCGGATTGATCGCCTCGACCTCGACCTGGGCCGAGCCGCTGCCGATCATGTCGAGCTTGGCGGCGGCGGTGTACGACAGGTCGATGATGCGTTGCGAGTGGAACGGACCGCGGTCGTTGACGCGAACGACCACGCTGCGGCCGTTGCCCAGATGCGTGACGCGGACGTAGGTCGGCAAGGGCAGGGTCTTGTGTGCGGCGGTCATGGCGAACATGTCATAGGTCTCGCCGTTCGAGGTCTTGTGGCCGTGGAATTTGGCGCCGTACCATGACGCGCCGCCGCGTTCCTTGTAGCCCTCGCTCGATTGCAGGACGAAGTAGGTGCGATCCAGGACCTCGTAGGATTTCGGGTTGCCGCCGCGGCTGCGCGGTTCGACTTTCGGTACCGCGTCCGGTGTGTTGAGGATGCCCGGAGGCACCGAGTCCGGGTTGGCGTCGTTTTTCATGCTGTAGCGCCCGCCGCTGCACGCGCCAAGCAGCAGCGCCAACGCCAAAGCCCAGACTCTCACGGCGCCGGATCTTCCAGGGCGTGAGCCAGTTGGGTGACCGACATGGCATAGAAGACGCGCGGGTTGTAGGTCTGAATGGCGTAGAAGTTTTGCAGCGCGACCCACCATTCGCTGGTCTCGTCGCCGGGCAGCCGCAACACCCCGGCCGGCAAGTCACCGGACAGGCCCTCGGGCGCATGGACGCCGAGCGCCTCCAGCCCGCTCACCGTGGTGTCCGCCGCGCGGCCATTGATGGACCGGCTAGCCGAGAAACTGCACGAGACCTGC
>CAYPJK010000517.1:0-2368 GCA_964411025.1 uncultured Nevskia sp. | reverse complement strand
ACGGCCGTCAGACACGCGATAGGTGCCGGCGGCGTGCCAGGCCATGCGGATGAAGAACGGGCCGTAGTTGCCGTAATCGGCCGGCCACCACGGCTGCGAGGTGGTCAGCACCTGCTTGATGTCAGCCTTCAGCTGGGCCAGGTCGATGCTGGCGAAGGCCTTGGCGTAGTCGAACTTGTCGCCGTAGGGATTCGACTCACTGCCGTGCTGGCGCAGCGGCGCCAGGTTCAACTGTTCTGGCCACCAGAACTGCGTGGAGCGCGCAGCGCCACCTTCGGCATTTGCCGCTCCGGTCAGCGCGAACGGTGAAACGGTAACGGCGAATGCAGCCGCCAGATGCAATGACTTCTTGAGCATGGATCAGCCCTCGTTGGAATGGATGCAGCGCGAGGGAATATAGCCATTGCCTAATAAATCATTTCATAAAGATATTCATACGCTATATATGCGGAGCCTATCGTCAGCTTGTCGAAATTCAGTGAAATCAATGACTCGGCGTGTCCGGCAATCAGCGCTTCAGCGACATGATCAGGCTCGGCTTCTTGCCGCTGCGCGTTTCGATCTTCACCGGCATCCAGGCGCGTTCGGCGGCCAGCCAGTAGCGGCCAATCTTGTTCGGGTTGTCGATGCGGTCGAGCCGGATGGTCTCGAACACGCCGGCTGGCGTCTTGACCGTTTCCCGACCGACGATCTTCAGCTGGTAGTAGGTCAGGTTCTTGCGGTCAACCATCGTGAAGCGAGCGATCGGCGGTTCGGCGTCGTTGGCGTGCTGGGCCACCCACAGCCGCACCGCCTGCTGCAGCGAAAAGCTGTCGACCGCCTCGGCCGGGATCTCGCGCACCTGGCCGTTCTCGTCGGTGACTTGCCGCTTCACGTAGTCGAAATCGAGCCGGTAGCTCTGCTCATCGTCATCCTTGAGCACCGATTCGTAACGCTGCGAGCGCACCACGCCGTCCTTCACGCAGAAGCGGCTGTACTGGTTCGGCGCGCCGAACAGGGCCTTCACGAAACCGACCGGCCGGGTGTTGGTGTCGTAGCGGTAGCAGCCGGGCTGGCTGTCCGGCTTCAGGCTGATGTCGGCCTCGCCGGCATTGATGCCGGCGTACTGCACGGCATAGACCAGATCGAGATCCGGCAACGGCGCATCGGCGGCATGAACGGAGGACGCCAGCATCAGGGCCGCGAACGCGGCAGGCAGCAGCTTCATCGGAATCCAGGCTCCAGATCGTCCAGGCTCAGCGGAACATGCAGCGGGCGGCCGCGGAATGCGGCGCCGCCCTGCTCGAACCGCAACGCGCCGCGCGCCATCCAGGCCACGGCCTGCGGATAGATCTTCCGCTCGACCTCGGTCATCACGCGCTCGGCGAGTCGAGCGGCGTCATCATGCGCGCCCACCGTGAACTTGCCCTGAATCACCGGCGGCCCGCCATCGAGCTGCGGGGATACGAAATGCACGGTCGCGCCGTGTTCGGCATCGCCGTCACGCAACACGGCATCGTGGGTATGCAGGCCCTTGTGACGCGGCAACAGCGATGGGTGGATGTTCAGCAGCCGACCCTCGACGGCCCGCACGAAGCCTTCGGTGAGGATGCGCATGAAACCGGCCAGCGCCACAATGTCGGGCTGCAGATCGTCCAGCATGCGCGCCAGCGCAGCGTCAAAAGCGGCGCGGTCCGGGTAGTCGACATGCGGCAACACCGTGCACGGCAGGCCGGCATCGCGCGCGTACACCAGCCCCTCGGCATCGGCGCGATTGCTGATCACGCCGACGATGGCCGCGGGGATGCGGCCATCCGCTACCGCTGCGTGCAGCGCCTGCAGGTTGCGCCCGCGTCCGGAGATCAGGACCACGAGGCGCGCCAGCGGCTGCCCGTTCAAGCGTACTGCACGTGTTCCGCGTCGCCCGGCACCACTTCTCCGAGCATCCATCCGCGAATCCGCTCGGCCTTGAGCAACGCCAGCGTTTCATCGGCGTGCTTGCGCGGCACCACCAGCACGAAGCCGACGCCGCAGTTGAACACGCGGCGCATCTCGTCTTCCTCGACATTGCCCTGCGCCTGCAGCCAGGTGAACACGTCCGGCCGGTTCCAGCTGGCCATGTCGACGACCGCGGTCAGACCCTTCGGGAACATGCGAGTCAGGTTGCCCGTGATACCGCCGCCGGTGATGTGGGCCATGCCGCGCAGCGGAATGCCGGCGTCGAGCAGCTTCAGCACCGGCTTCACGTAGATCGTGGTCGGCTGCATCAGCGCTTCGATCAGGGTGCCCTTGGCCAGCTTTTCGCCATGCGTGGCGCGACTGACTTCGAGGATCTTGCGGATCAGCGAGTAGCCGTTCGAATGCGGGCCGGACGACGGCAGCGCGATCA
>CAYPJK010000516.1:1886-2370 GCA_964411025.1 uncultured Nevskia sp. | reverse complement strand
CGGCACCGCAGCAGACCCGGCACCCGGCATCGGCGCCGGCACCGCGCCGAGGCGCGCCAGCGCCGGATCGGCAAACGTGGTCGCGGTGTCGGCGACGAACAGCGCCGCCAGCCGTTCCTCACCGGGATGGCGCGGATAGCGCTTGCGCCAGCCGTCGAGTTCGCCGGGCGGCGCGTGGCGGCGGGCCAGCGTCGCCAGTTCCACCCAGCCTCGGGTGATGGGTGTGGCGGCCAGCGCCCGGTTGATCGTCGCGGTATCCAGCGTGGCGCCCTGCAGCAGGCCCCACAGCAGGTCGCGGTTGTCGCCGAGTGCGACGATGCCGCTCAGGTAACGCTCGCGGTTGACCAGGTCGAACGCCCATATAATCTTCAGCTGGCGGCTCGTGACCTGTCCAAATCTCGAGCACATCGTCATAGGACATGGGAACACCTGCCTTTGTCGCACCCGCAGCTGGGCGCGCCAAGTCCGGGATCTATTGCGTTGG
>CAYPJK010000516.1:0-1876 GCA_964411025.1 uncultured Nevskia sp. | reverse complement strand
GGCCGACACCGGATCGTTGCTGCGCGCCAGCGCCTGGGCGCGGACCAGCAGCGTCTGTTCGGCGATCTGAGGGTCGCCGCCGGGATCGCCCTGCGGCAGCAGCCGCAGCGCGCGCTGCGGATCGTTGCGGGCCAGCGCGGTCTGGGCGCGCAGCAGCCGGTAGCGGCCCTGCTGCGCCGCCTGGCCGGGCTGGTCGCCGAATGGCGCCGGAATCTGGTCGAGCAGCAGATCGGCGCGTGCCGGGTCGCCGGCGGCGAGGGCAGCGGCGGCGGCGCGCAGCCGGAAGTCGTTGGCTTCGTGGCCGCTGGTAGCGACCGCTGCCGCCATGAACAGCCGGGAGGCGCCAGCCGGGTCGCCCCGGCTCAGCAGCGCCTCAGCCTGGCTGGCCAGCGCGGTGTCGTTGCCGGACGGTGCGGCGGCGCTCGAATGACCGCCCCCGCCACCGGGATAACGGCTGACGATCGGCGTGCCGGTGGATGAACAGGCGATCAGAAACAGGGCGGACGACAGCGCGAGAGCGGCGTGGCGAGTCGACGGAAGGCGTCGCTGGCGCGCGGCGCGGGCGTGGCGGTTGGAGGTCATCGAGTAAAGTATGGCACGGCCTTTCTGCCGCTGACCCCCGTGTTTCCGTCCGTGACTCTCCCTGTCGAAGGCAGCCTCGAAGCTGGCGCGCTGTACGTGGTCGCCACCCCGATCGGCAACCTCGGCGACCTGTCGGCCCGGGCACAGGCGGTGCTGGCCAGCGTGCAGCGGATCGCCGCCGAGGACACCCGCAACACCGCCGCGCTGCTCGGCCACTTCGGCATTCGCACGCCGCCCGGCGGGCTGGTGGCGCTGCACGACCACAATGAGTCGAGGCTGGCGGAGGGCCTGATCGCCGAACTGGCGGCCGGCGGCACGCTGGCGCTGGTGTCGGACGCCGGCACGCCGCTGATTTCCGACCCCGGCTACGCGCTGGTGCGGGCGGCGCGGCTGGCGGGCCAGCCGGTCTACACGGTGCCGGGGCCGTGCGCGGCGATCGCGGCGCTGTCGATTTCCGGGCTGGCCACCGATCGCTTCCTGTTCGCCGGCTTCCTGCCGGCTAAGTCGGCAGCCCGGCGCGCGGCGTTCGCGCAGCTGAAGGACGAGCCGCGTACCGCGATCTTCTACGAGTCGACCCACCGCATCGAGGACAGCCTCGACGACCTGCTGGCCGAACTCGGCCCGGCGCGCCGGGTCTGCATCGCCCGCGAGCTGACCAAGCGCTTCGAGCAGAGCATCACGCTGCCGGCCGCCGAATTGCGCGACTGGCAGCGGAGCGATCCGAACCGCGGCCGCGGCGAGTTCGTGCTGGTGATCGAAGGCGCGCCGGACCAGGCCGACAGCCGCGAGGCCGAACGGGTGCTGCGCCTGCTGCTCGCCGAGCTGCCGGCCTCGCGCGCGGCGCGGCTGGCGGCGGAAATCACCGGCGCAGCGAAGAAGCCGCTGTACCAGCTGGCGCTGACCCTCGGCGGCGACGCCGGAACCGACGCCGAATAAGGCCCGTGTCTGCTTCTGCGCCGGAAACGCCGGCCGCCGGCGATGCCTTCGCGGCGCTGCGTTTCGCCGAATACCGCAACCTGATCCTCGGCAATTTCCTGTTCACGATCGCGATCACGATCCAGGAAATCGCCATCGCCTACGAGTTGTACCTGATCACTCACGATCCGCTGGTGCTCGGCCTGCTCGGGCTGGCCGAGGCGCTGCCGTTCATGGCCGTCGCGCTGTACGGCGGCCATGTTGCCGACCGTCGCGACAAGCGCCGGGTCATGCTGCTGGCGCTTGGTTTCATCCTCACCGGCTCCTGCGAACCACGCGCTCATTAGCGACATCATCGCCTGCCCTGGCTTGGATTACT
>CAYPJK010000515.1:0-2374 GCA_964411025.1 uncultured Nevskia sp. | reverse complement strand
GCAGTACGGATCGTGAAAGTGTTCATGGAAGGTTCGGAGCAGGGGCGGACGGGGCGCGCCGCAGTCTCGAGCAGCGGTCTCCGCCGGCCGCGAACTGCGCTGCGCGCGCCGCATGCTATCGCCAGCCTGATGCGAATCTGTTTGATTGCATTGATTTAATTGCCCGGCAAGATGGCGGCAAGGTGGCCGACGCCGGGGCTCACCGTCGACCGGCACCGCTGCGGGCCGTTCAGCCGCCCGGCTGCTCGCGGATCAGCAGGAACGGCAGCCGCAGCCACGACAGGCCGCGCGTCCAGCGCCAGTCGGTGCGCGCCATGCCGAGCCAGACCTCGCCGCTCTCCGTCGGCCAGCGCCGCAGTTCATCGACCACGGCCGGCCACGGGAAGCGGGCCGTCGCGTCGTAACCCACGCGCACTACCGCGCGGCCGTCGTGCGGCGAACGATCGAGCCGCAACTGCATCACCAGACGTTCGACCTGCGGCCCGCCTTCGGTCGCCGGACGCAGCAGGTTCACGCCACTGCCATCGGCCCGGAACCGCTTGCCTTGCCAGCGCGGCAGCCCGCCGATCGCCAGCCCGAGTGCTGCGAAACACCGGAACCAGACCGGGCCGAGCAGCACGGCGCGGTAGTCGCCGACCGGCAGCGCAGCGGGTGCCGGCAGCTGCGGGTATCGGGCGCGGGCGTCGCGGAGGCTGAGAATGTCGGCGAGGGTCATCGGCGGGACAGGCCTACAGCCAGACGCAACGGCTTATGCGCTTTCCGTCGTTCGCTGCGCGCACGCGAGCGGTGCGGATCAACCCCGCGGCAGATCCGCCAGCTTCACTACTCCACCCTTCGCATACGCCGGCACCGACACGCTCTTGTCGATCAGCAGCGCGCGCAGTTCCTGGATCGCCGGGAAGATCTCCTGATTCCAGTCCTCGCCCTGGGCGTCGAAAGCGGCCTGTTCGGCTTCGACGATCTCGGTGTCCTGGCCGAAGATGCCGTTGGTGAAGGCGACGATGAACGGCCAGATCACGTGGATCATTCCCGGGATCGGCGGCTTGCGGATCATCATCAGGCCGTAAGTCTGGTTCTTGCGCTGCTCGGCATCGGTCGGCCAGTAGCAGTTCCACAGGTCCAGCGCCGGCTCGTCCTTCGGCGAACCCGCCGTCCAGAACTTCAGGGTCTGGTACGGGTACTCGGTGCGGATCGTCATCATGTCGATCGAGCCATCGGCGACCTTGGCCGCGCCCTTGCGGTTGATCATGAAGCGCTCGCCGATCGGCTGCTTGCCGGCGGCGCGGGCGAAGGTGTAGTCGCACTCCACCCAGCCGTCGCCCTTGCGGACATCGAGGCAGGTGGCGCGGATCGAACCCATCAGGCTGCGGTGCAGGAACTGATGGTTCATGTCCATCAGGTTCTCGTGCATGAACGACCAGTGGCAGCCGATGGTGCGATCCAGCGTGCGGGTCTTGTACTCGCCCTTGGCGAAGGTCGAGACATCCGGGAAGGCCGCAAAGCCGGGGGCCGACTGATCACCGGTGTAGACGAACAGGAAGCCGTAGGCCTCACGCACCGGATAGCTCTTCACGCCATTCGGCAACTGCTTGCCTTCATCGAGATACGGCACGTTGACGCAGGCGCCGGTACGGTCGTAGGTCCAGCAGTGGTAGTGGCACTGCAGGCGTTCGCCACGGACGACACCCATGGTCAGCGGCACCTGCCGATGGGCGCAGCGGTCTTCGAGCGCGAACACCTCGCCCTTTTCCGGGCGCACCAGCGCGATCGGCTCGCCGGCAAAGCTGACCGCCAGCGACTTGCCGGCCTTCAGCTGCTTCGAGCGCGCCAGCGGGTACCAGAAATTCGGATCGAGGCCGGATTTGCGCAGGTCCGCAGCCTCGAACTTCGGGGCGGGAGCGTGGCGGCGGAGGGCGGTGATCGAGGACATTCAGACAACTCCGGGGTGAGTCAAAAATTCGGGTAGGAGCCTAGCACGGGGCTATTCGCGGGTCGGTGGCGGCCGCAGGGGTCGAAAAGCAACCGTTCAACGCAAAGTCGCAAAGGGAAAAGAAAGGACGCAAAGACAAGATCCCGTCAGGAACGGCAGCCGATTGGTTCCTGCAGCCTGTTCATCAAACAGCTTTTCGCTGTTCTATCTGTTTCCCTTTCTTTTCCCTTTGCGCATTTGCGTTGAACTTTTGATTCTGCTGTTGCAGACCGCCCGTTCAGCCCTTAAGCAAAGGCTTCAGGAAGCGCCCGGTGTGCGAGCGCTTGATCTTGGCGATGTCCTCCGGCGTGCCGGCGCCGACGATCTCGCCGCCGCCGCTGCCGCCTTCCGGGCCGAGGTCGATGATCCAGTCGGCGCACTTGATCACGTCGAGGTTGTGCTCGA
>CAYPJK010000514.1:0-2374 GCA_964411025.1 uncultured Nevskia sp. | reverse complement strand
ATCGCCGGTCGCTATTTCAAGGGGCAGCCGGTGGTGTTCGACCCACGGGTCAAGGTGACGGCCCCGGCCAGCGCCGAAGACCCGCTCGACGTGCCGGTGCAGATCAGCGCCGACGGCCTGGGCGATGTCCAGGAGATGCTGGTGGTCGCCGATCTCAATCCGATCCAGAAGATCCTCAGCTACGAGCCGCTGCGGGCGCAGCCGTCGCTGGCGTTCCGCTTCAAGGTCGAGCAGTCGACGCCGGTGCGCGTTGCCGCGCGAACCCGGGACGGCGTCTGGCACCTCGGCGGCGTCTGGCTCAGTGCGGCCGGCGGTGGCTGCACGACGCCGAGCTACGGCAGCGCCGATCCAGTCTGGCAGACGCGGCTGAACGAGGTCCGGGGCCGCCTGTGGCCGGCCGATGACCACAGCGGCCAGAGGTTGCGGCTGCGCGTGATTCACCCGATGGACACCGGCCTCGCCAACGGCATCCCGGCGTTCTACATCGATCGCATCGTGCTCGCCGATGCAAAGGGCGTGACGCTGGCGCGGCTCAATACCTTCGAGCCGATCGCCGAAAACCCGGTGCTCAGCTTCGACCTGAAGGGCAGCGGCGCGGTACAGGTCAGCGGCGGCGACATCCAGGGCAACCGGTTCTCGGCTGAGATCACGCCGTGAGCCGGCTGCGGCTGCTCGCGGCGCTGGTCGCCGTCGGTGTCTCGACCCTCGCCAGCGCCGCCGGCTTCGACTACCGGCTGCAGCCGGTGCCGGTCGCCGAAGGTGTCTACACGCTGATCGGCAAATCGGAGAATTTCAGTCGCGACAACGGCGGCAACATCGTCAACACCGGCTTCATCGTTGCGCCCGATGGCGTCATCGTCATCGACAGCGGCCCGTCGAAGGGCTACGGCGAGCAGCAGCGCGCGGCGATTGCCAAGCTCACCGGCAAGCCGGTGGTGCAGGTGCTGCTGACGCACGCGCACCCGGACCACGTGTTGGGCAACCAGGCCTATCCCGGCGTGCCGGTGGCCAGCCTGCCCGCCACGACTGCCACACTGACGCAGAGCGGCGATGCGCTGCTTGGCAACCTGTATCGGCTGGTGGGCGATGCGATGCGCGACACCGAGGTGCGGCTGCCGAACGCCGAGGCGCGCGACGGCGCGATCACCATCGCTGGCCGCAAGCTCCGATTGATCGCCGCGCAGGGTCATACCGATGCCGATCTGATGGTGTTCGACGAAGCCACGCGCACGCTGTTCGCCGGTGATCTGGTGTTCTTCGACCGCACGCCGACCACGCCGAACGCCGACATCGCGGCCTGGCTGACGACGCTCGACGCCGTCGATGCGCTGCCGTTCGCGGCGCTGGTGCCGGGCCACGGCCCGCTGCTGCGCGACCACGCCGGTATCGCCCAGACGCGCGACTACCTGCGCTGGCTGAGGGACAGCCTGCAGGGGGCGGCCCGCCGTGGTCTGGACATGCCCGAAGTGCTGCAATTGCCGGTGCCAGAGCGCTTCCGCCACCTGGCTGTGCTGCGCACCGAGTACGAGCGCTCCGTTTCGCACCTGTACCCGGCGTACGAACTGGACACCCTGCCCACGATCCCGAGATCGAAGCCGAAATGATCGCCCGCAACCTGCTGCACCGCTTCACGGCCGCTGCGCTGATCACGCTGACCGGAAGCGCGGCGGCAGCGACTGCGCCGGCGACGCTCGACTGGCCGCTGTACGGGATGGATGCCGCCAACCACCGCCTGGCCGCGATCACCGCGATCAACCCGAAGACGGTCGGCAAGCTGGTGCCGAAGTGGATTTACCAGAGCGGCGTCAGCGGCACCTTCCAGGCCACGCCGATCGTCGTCGATGGCCGGATGTACGTGTCGTTGCCGGGCGCCCACGTGGTGGCGCTCGATGCCCGCAGCGGCCGCGAGCTGTGGCGCTACGAGCACGTCAAGCGCGTCGAGAAACTCTGCTGCGGGCCGGCCAATCGCGGCGTGGCGGTGTCCAACGGCCGGGTGTTCGTCGGCACCGTCGATGCCCGGCTGATCGCGCTCGACGCGGCCAGCGGCAAGCTGCTGTGGGATGTCGAGGTCGCGCGCAACGACCGGCCCGAGGAAACGGTTGCCGGGCTCGCTGCCGGCGATCAGCTCAAAGGCCAGAAGGTCAGCGGCGCATCGGGGGTCGGGCTGGCGGCGGCTCCGCTGGTCTTCGAGGACCGGGTGATCGTCGGTGCCAACGGCCTCGGCTACGGCTTGCATCTGGACAGCACGCGGCCGGGCGCGCCGCTCGGCGCCGTGGTCGGTCTGCCGGGCGCATTCGGCGGTGTCGGCTTCCTCGCGGCCTTCGACGCTGCCACCGGCAAGCCGCTGTGGCGCTTCGACACCATTGCCAAGCCC
>CAYPJK010000513.1:0-2375 GCA_964411025.1 uncultured Nevskia sp. | reverse complement strand
TCTTGCCGGTGCCGGTCTGCGCCTGTCCGGCCAGATCCTTGCCAGCCAGCGCCAGCGGCAGGGTTTCTGCCTGGATCGGCGTGCAGTGGGTGTAGCCCATCGCGGCCAGGCTCGACTTCAGCGTCTCGTGCAGCGGCAGGCTGTCGAATGCAGTGCTGCTCAGGTGCTTCTGGCGCGCGGAATCGCGGCTCTCGGCTTCGGACAAGGCTTGCATTTGATCGGAACTTGGATTGAAATACCGCTAATCACAACGACTGAAGCGCACCAAAGCGTCGCGCCATCACAGTCGAAATCGCGAAAATCTTCCGGCTATTAAAGCAGATCGTTCGGGCATGCGCATTGAATGCGCACCGCCCGATACCCATGACGTGCGGGTGGCTGTGGCCCGCATCGGCATCCCCGGATTCCGTCATTTCCCAACGTCCACCGGCCTGCCGTGGACATCATCGGAGTTTGTACATGAGCGAAAACATTTCGGCCGTCAGTGACGCAAGCTTCGATGCCGACGTGCTGCAGAGCGATCTCCCGGTGCTGGTCGATTTCTGGGCCGAATGGTGCGGGCCCTGCAAGATGATTGCGCCGGTGCTCGAGCAGCTCGCCACGGAAACGCAGGGCAAGCTGAAGATCGTCAAGCTGAACGTCGACGAGAACCCCGGTACGCCGCCGAAGTTTGCGATCCGCGGCATCCCGACGCTGATCCTGTTCAAGAACGGCAAGCCGGCCGCTACCCAGGTCGGCGCGGTGCACAAGGCCGCGCTGACGGCATTCGTGCAGCCGCATCTCGCCACCGCCTGAAAAACTTTCGTCCCACATGATCAAGCATCGCCGCCGCCCGCATTACGCCAACGGCCAGAACAACGGCAGCAACGGAGGCAACGGCAACCAGAACCCGGGCAACCGCAACGACGGGTTTCCGGCCGACTTCGATGAACACGATGGCGGCTCCGGCGGCGATGTCGCCGTCGTCAGCGAATCATCAAGCGGCGCCAGCGGCGAAGCTGCCGGCGGCGATGCAAGCCCCATTCAGGCCGTGACCGCCCCGGCGGCGCAGCCGGAGAGCGGTGGCAATGGCGGCGGCAATTCGGGTAACGAAGGCAGCAACCCGAACAGCAATAGCAACGGCGGCGGCGGCGGCGGCGGCGGCGGTGGACATCGCGGCAATCGTGGCAACGGCCAGAACGGCCAGAACCACAACAACGGCGGCAACAACCAGAACAACAACCAGCGCCGACGGCACCAGAACAACAACCAGCAGAACCGCGGCAACAACCAGCAGCGCGGCCAGAATCACGGCGGCGGCAACAACGGCAATTACGGGAACGGCAACTTCGGCGGCCGCTACAACTCGCGTGACGAGGACTACGAGGCCAACGGCAACTCCGGCGGCAACGCCGCCGAGAATCGCGAGGACGCGCTGGCCGCGCTGGGTGATCCGTCGGTGCCGCGCGACCCGCCGAAAGTCATCCACATTTCGGATCTGAAGAAGAAGACGGCCGCCGAGCTGTACGAGATGGCCGAAGCGCTGGGGCTGGAAAACATCTCGCGCGCCAAAAAGACCGACATCGTCTTCAACCTGCTGCGCGCGGCCGCTCGCCGCGGCGACTTCATCCAGGCCGATGGCGTGCTGGAAATCATGCAGGACGGCTATGGCTTCCTCCGTGGCCCGGACGCCAGCTACCTCGCCGGCCCGGACGATGTCTACATCAGCCCGAGCCAGATTCGCCGCTTCGGCCTGCGCACCGGCGACACCGTGGCCGGACGCGTGCGTTCGCCGAAGGACAACGAGCGCTACTTCGCGCTGCTGAAGGTTGACACCATCAACTACGAGGCGCCGGAAGTCTCGAAGAAGAAGGTGAACTTTGAGAACCTGACGCCGCTGTTTGCCGACGAGCGCTTCGTGATGGAGCGCGGCAATGGCACCACCGAAGACATCACCGCCCGCGTGATCGACATCGTGGCGCCGTTCGGCAAGGGCCAGCGCGGCCTGATCGTCAGCCCGCCGAAGGCCGGCAAGACGATCCTGATGCAGAACGTCGCGCAGTCGATCGCCGCGAACTACCCGGACGTGTACCTCATCGTGCTGCTGATCGACGAGCGCCCGGAAGAAGTCACCGACATGCAGCGCACGGTGCGCGGCGAAGTGATTTCCTCGACGTTCGACGAGCCGGCCCAGCGTCATGTGCAGGTCGCCGACATGGTGATCGAGAAGGCCAAGCGCCTGGTCGAGCACAAGCGCGACGTGGTGATTCTGCTCGACTCCATCACCCGCCTCGCCCGCGCCTACAACACCGTCGCGCCGTCATCCGGCAAGGTGCTGTCCGGCGGTGTCGATGCCAACGCGCTGCAGAAGCCGAAGCGCTTCTTCGGCGCCGCGC
>CAYPJK010000512.1:499-2376 GCA_964411025.1 uncultured Nevskia sp. | reverse complement strand
TCAGACCGTAGAGGCCGAAGAACTCGCAGCCGAACAGATCCTGCGCGACCTTGAGCAGGTCTTCCGCGATCGGCGAGGCGCCGTAGAACAGTTTACGGAGCGAGGACAGGTCGACTTCGCGGATGCGCGGGTGCTGGGTCAGGATCAGGATCACGGCCGGCACGAACAGCACGTAATTGACCTTGTAGCGCGGAATGAAATCGAGGATCGCGTTCGGGTCGACCTCCTTCATGACCACGTTGGTCGCCCCCTGGGCGAGCGAGAAGATACCCATGTTGGCGCCGGCGACGTGAAACACCGGCATGCAGGTGAGCGTGACGTGTTCGGCCTCGAACAGGCCCCAGCGCGCGGCCTCGGCCGCGGCGAACAGGGCATGGAAATTGGCATTGGTCAGTTGCACGCCCTTGGGATGGCCGGTGGTGCCGCTGGTGTAGAGCTGGATGACGTCGTCGTCGCCCGCGATCGGCAACTTCGGGTCGGTGGCCGGCGCGTGATCGCGCCAAGAGTCGAAAGCCGGCCACTCGGTGTGCCCACCATCCATCGCGATCAGCAGGCGCAGCTGCGGACAGCGCGCCCGGATCTCGGCGGCCAGCAGGTAATACTCGGCGCCGACGAACAGGGCCGCGCATTCGGCGTCGTTCAGGATGTATTCGATTTCGGGGGCGGCGAGCCGCCAGTTGATGCCGACCACGACCACATTGGCCTTGCAGGCACCGAACAGCAGCTCGAAATAGCGATCGGAATTCTTGCCGAGGTAGCCGATGCGGGACTGCGGCGCGATGCCGGCCCCGAGCAAAGCCTGCGCGACCTGGTTGGTGTGGCGGTCGAAGGCTGCGTAACTGGTGCGGCGCCCATCGAAGATCTGGGCGGTGGCCGCCGGCCGCCGGGCTGCGTGGTAACGCGGCACGTCGGCCAAGGTGCGGATAGAATCGAGATCGAACACGGCTCCCCTCCGGTCGGCGATCGAGGCCGGCAGTGTACCGAAACGCCGGCCGGACTGAACCAAGGGCAGCCGTTGCCGGAACTGAGAGCCCGGCCAGCAGGAGTGAATCGGATGCTCGAGTTCGAATGCGGCAGCGCACGCGGGGTGACGCGGTGGTGGGCCCGGCCTGCGGCCCGGGCGATTCCATTCGCGCTGGTGGCCGCACTGGCTGCCTGTGACGAGCAGGCGCCGGTAGCCGGCACGGCGACGGCCACTCATCCATGGATAAATCCCCCGCGCGTAAGCGATCCCAAGGCGGTGACCCTGCCGCCGTTCCTGGTCTATCGGGTCGATCCCAAGGTCATCGCCGAGGCTGGGAGCGAGCTCGCCGAGCAGGGCTACGTGCAGTTGAGTCCGAACCTCGCCAGCCATTACGTGCAGCACGAGGTGGTCGTGCCGATGGAAATGCGGCCGTTTCTGATCCGGGCGCTGGACGTCGACGGCGCCGAGATCACGGTCATACAGTCCTTGCAAGGCCTGTGGGCCCGGACCATCGGCGGGGTTGGTGCAGCGCGTCAGCAGCCCCTGGTGGTGATGGTCGACCCGACGCCGGTCGAGATCTTCGTCACCATCGAACCGCACGCCGCCGCCGCCCGGTAGGCGCGGCTTCAGCCGCGCTACGCCCGCCTCTCGTGTACGAGCGGCTTCAGCCGCGTTACGCCCACCCGCCTCTCGTGTAGGAGCGGCTTCAGCCGCGATGTGCCCGCCCCCTTGGTCTGGCGCATCCTCTACAATCGCTCCTGTCCGAACGTCCGACACGCCCCAGGAGGCCCGCCGTGAGTACTGCAAACACCAGCATGGCCGCACGCGATCTCGAGAGCATGCTGCATCCGCAAACCCATCTCGCCCAGCATCATCGGCAGGGACCGATGATGCTCAAACGCGCCGCCGGCGT
>CAYPJK010000512.1:0-489 GCA_964411025.1 uncultured Nevskia sp. | reverse complement strand
GAAGGCCTGGCGGGCCTGTGGTGCACTTCGCTCGGTTACGGCAACGAAGAACTGGCGCGCGCGGCCTACGACCAGATCAAGGAGCTGTCCTACGCGCAGCTCTTCGCCAGCAAGAGCCACGAGGTCGGCATTCGGCTCGCCGAGAAGGTGAAGGCGATGGTGCCGCTGCACCAGTCGAAGGTGTTCTTCGGCAATTCCGGTTCGGACGCCAACGACACCCAGATCAAGCTCGTCTGGTACTACAACAACGTGCGCGGCCGGCCGCAGAAGAAGAAGGTCCTCGGCCGCATAAAGGGCTACCACGGCATCACGCTCGCCTCCGGCAGCCTGACCGGACTGGCGATGTCGCACAAGGGTTTCGATCTGCCGCTCGCCGGCGGCCGCTTTCTGCACACCGATCTGCCGCACCATTGGCGCTGTGCCGAAGCGGGCGAGAGCGAGGAGGATTTTGCGACTCGCCTGGCCGACAAGCTCGAGCAATTGATCCTG
>CAYPJK010000511.1:0-2385 GCA_964411025.1 uncultured Nevskia sp. | reverse complement strand
GGTCAACGATCTGTCCCTGCGGGAGCTGATGCCGGCGGAACTGCTGCGCGGCTTCGGCTTCTTCCATTCCAAGCCGTCGAGCGCATTCAGCCCGGTGGCGATCACGCCGGACGAGCTTGGCGCCGCCTGGGACGGCCAGCGCGTGCATCGGCCCCTGCTGTCGAGCCTCAACGGTCAGCGCCTCGGCCAGCCGCAGGCGGGTGTCGACATGGTGTTCGGCTTCCCGCAGTTGATCGCCCATGCGGCGAAGACCCGCGCGCTGGTGGCCGGCAGCATTCTCGGCAGCGGCACGGTGTCGAATCGCGGAGCCGATGGCGGCTTTGGCGCGACGATCGCCGAGGGCGGCGTCGGCTATTCCTGCCTGCTGGAACTGCGCACCCTCGAAGCGCTGCGCGATGGCCAGCCGTCGACGCCGTACCTGAAGCATGGCGACACGGTGCGGATCGAGATGATCGATGACGACGGCGCGTCGATCTTCGGCGCCATCGAGCAGGTCGTGCAGCCGTTCCCGTAGACCGGCGCTACGGCACCTTGATCAGCTTCAGGTAATAGAAGCCGTCGAAGTGCTCGCCCGGCTCGATGCGCCGGCCGAGCCCGCAGTCCTCGCCCCAGGGCCCGTATGGCGAGGGCTCGATGACCTCCTCCACGGCTTCGCGCTGCGCTTCCATGAATGCCCGGCCGATGTCCTCGCCTTCGGCCTTGAGGATCGAGCAGGTCGCGTAGAGCAGCGCCCCTTCCGGCTTCAGCAGCGGCCACAGCGCATGCAGCAGGCGCAGCTGCTGGGCGGCGAGCGCGGCGATGTCGGTTTCGCGGCGCAGCCACTTGATGTCCGGATGGCGGCGGATCACGCCGGTGCCGGAGCACGGCGCGTCGACCAGGATGCGGTCGAACTTCTTGCCCTTCCACCAGCCGGCGGTATCGGCGGCGTCGTGGTGGATCAGCATGGCGTCGAGCTGCAGGCGACCGAGCGTGTCGCGGATGCGGCCGAGCCGCGCGGCCTCCGATTCGATGGCGATGACATCCAGGCCTTCCGCGCGCTCGATCAGGTGCGCCGTCTTGCCGCCGGGCGCGGCACAGGCATCGAGCACGCGCATGCCGGGTCCGGCTTCGAGAAGGTCGGCGGCCAGCTGGGCGCTCAGGTCCTGCACCGACACCCGACCTTCGGCGAAGCCGGGAATCTGCTCGACCGGCAGCGGCTCGGCGAGGACCACCGCATCTCCCGCGGCGCGCGGCACGGTGTAGCCGATGCCGGCGGCGTCGAGTTCCTTCAGGTAGGCATCGCGCTCACCGCGCCGGCGGTTGACGCGCAAGGTCATCGGCGCCTGCGTGTTGCCGGCAGCCAGCACGCTGCGCCAGCTGGCCGGCCAGTCGCGTTTCACCTGCCGGACCAGCCACTCGGGATACGACTGGCGGACTTCCGGGTCCGGCGGCAGCCGTGCGTCGATGGCATCCGCCTCGCGCTGGTAGCGGCGGAGCAGCGCGTTGGTCAGGCCCTTCGCCCAGGGCTTGCCGAGCACTTCGGTGGCGGCCACGGTTTCGGCAACGGCCGCGTGCGGCGGCACCCGCATCGAGCGCAGCTGGTAGAGGCCGCAGGCCAGCAGCGCCGCCACCAGTGGCTCGTTGCGCAGCGGCTTGTCCATCAGCTGGTGGATGCGCCAGTCGAGCGCCGCGTACTCGCGGACCACGCCGTAGGCCATCGCCTTCAGCAGCGACAGGTCGGCGGCCGACAGCGGCGCGCTGACGGCGGCCAGCGCGTCATCCAGGTTGCGTCCGCCCATCACGGCGGCCACTGCCTTCGCAGCGGCGGCGCGGACATTGGTGATCGGCGCCGGTTTGGCGGCGCTCACGAGAAGCGTTGCCCGGCGAGTTTCCAGTCCCGGCAGACCTGCGCCGCCGGCAGTGCCTTGCCGCCGGGGCGCTGCAGCTCGGTGACCAGCAGCCGGCCGTGGATGGCGGCGACATGCAGGCCGTGGCTGTCGGTCTCGATCACGGTGCCGGGCTCGGCGTTCGCCGGCAGCGGCAGCGCCCGGGCGTTCCAGAAGCGCACGCGGTCGCTGCCGGCGGGCGAGGGCAGTTCACTCCAGGCCACCGGCGCCGGGTTGAACGCGCGGATGCGCCGGGCGATCACCTCGGCCGGCTGGGTCCAGTCGATGCGCGCCTCGTCCTTGCTGAGTTTCTTCGCGTAGGTGACCCCGGCGTCCGGCTGCACCGTGGCTGGCAAGGTGCCGGCGTCGAGCCGCGCCAGCGCGTCGACGATCATCCGGCCGCCGAGTGCGCAGAGTTCATCGTGCAGGCTGGCGGCTGTTGTGCTGCTGTCGATCGCCACGCGCTCGATCAGCCGCATCGGTCCGGTATCGAGCCCGGCTTCCATCTGCATGATGGTGA
>CAYPJK010000510.1:0-2396 GCA_964411025.1 uncultured Nevskia sp. | reverse complement strand
GCCGGCGCTCGACGGCACGGATGTCCGGATGCAGGGTCTGCACCGTGCCCCAGTCGGTACCGGGCGCGATGCGCCCGGAAGCGCCCGCAATCACCCAGCGGCGCGCGCCGCGACGGGCGGTGACCACACGCTCCGGGCCGCTCTCGCCCAGCGCCTCGATCGCGAACTGCGGCAGATGCAGGCACAGCCAGAGCATCGCGATCAGCCGTTCGCTGCCCACGCCGGCAGCAGCAGTTCGACCGCTGCCGGCGTCCCGCCACGGCACTTGAAAATGTCGATCTGCAGCCCGCCGGGCCGGGGCGCAAGCTTCAGGCGCAGCGCGGCCGGCGAGAACTCGGCCGCCGCCGCCGGCTCGCGGAACATCAGCGCCGTGGTCCGGCCCGCTTCGGCGGCCAGCTGGAAACGCTTCAGCTCCACCTGGCCGAGCCGGCCCGGCCAGGCCAGCACCGCGCCGCACGGGCCGGCGCGCAGGATCTGCTCGGTTGCCCACAGGCCGCCGTCCTCGGATTGCGGCCGTATCAGCAGCAGACGGCTCAGGATCACGCCGGCCTGGGCCAGCGCCGGGGCGAACGGCAGATGCGGCGGATCGACCATCGCCACCCGGCCGCCGGCCTGGGTCAGCCGGGCCACCCACGGCAGCACCAGCTGCATCTCGCCAATGCCCTGGGCAGCCGGGAACAGCTCGGTCAGCGCGCCGACCGGCCAGCCGCCGCCGGGCAAGCGGCGGTCCAGCTCGGCATGGCCGCTGGGCTCGGCAGTGATCCGGGCAAAGCTGCTGCCGCGCCAGACATCCGGCCGCGCCAGCACTTCACTCAAGGTAGGCGCCGGTGCGGTCATGGCTGCCCCCGCAATTCATGAAACACCTGCAGACAGGTCAGCAAACCGTTGATCTTTAATGATGAATAGACAATTGGAACCGGCATGACGGGCAGCATGAGAGGTCATCGAAGCGGTGATTTATGTATATTTATACAGTTTCACCGACGAATCTGCATCTGCCGTTCGGCTGCTGCCCGCTCTCGATTCCCAGCCGATTCCTGACCGATTCCCGGCCGGTTCGACGCGCGGAATCCCGTGCCCTGCACAAGGCCGGTCACGGCCGGAGGGGTGTTTCACGGCACGTCGCCGGCCGGCCGCCTTTCGGCACTGGCCTTGCTGAAAATCATCAAGACATCGTCATCACGGATGTGCCACGGTAAGTGGCATGTCCTTTTCCACCACAGGTCAACTGATCCACACGATGAAAGTGCTGATGCTGGGCGCCGGGGCCACCGGCGGTTATTTCGGCGGGCGCATGCTCGAAGCCGGCCGCGATGTGACGTTTCTGGTGCGCGAGCACCGCGCCGCGCAGCTGCGTGGCAACGGCCTGGTGATCCGCAGCCCCGCCGGCGATCTGCGCCTGAAGCCGCGGGTTTTGATCAGCGGCCATGTCCATGAAACCTTCGATCTGGTGATCCTGTCGTGCAAGGCCTACGACCTCGATTCGGCGATCAGCGCGATCGCGCCGGCCGTCGGCCCTGATACCGCCGTGCTGCCGCTGCTCAATGGCCTGCGCCATTTCGAGCAGCTCGACGCCCGCTTCGGTGCCGACAAGGTGCTGCGCGGCCTCTGCTCGATCGCCGTCCAGCTCAGCAGCGATGGCGCGATCGAGCATCTGAGCCTGCTGCACGCCCTGCGCTTCGGCGAGGCCGACGAACGCCGCACGCCTCGGGTCGAGGCGATCGACGCACTGCTCGCCGGCTGCAAGTTCGATGGCAAGTCGAGCTACGGCATCCAGCAGGCGCTGTGGGAGAAGTGGGTGATGCTGGCCAGCCTCGCCGGCATGACCTGCCTGCTGCGCGCCAATGTCGGCGACATAGTGGCCGCGGACGAAGGCCGCCAGCTGATGCTCGACACGCTCGACGAATGCATCGCCATCGCCGGCGCCCACGGCCATGCGCCGCGCCAGAACGTGGCCGATGGCGTCCGCGCGATCCTCACCGAGTCCGGCTCGCTGGCCAAGGCGTCGATGCTTCGCGACCTCGAGCACGGCGGCAAGGTCGAGGCCGACCACGTGCTGGGCGACCTGATCGCCCGTGGCACGGCCAAGGGCCTCGCCTCGCCGCTGCTGAAGGCGGCCTACGCCAGCCTGAAGATCTACGAGCTGGGCCTGAAGAAGCCTCGCAAGCCCTGAGATGCCCCACGCGCCGCGCGCCCTGGAAGGCGCGCGGCGCCGGCATCACAGGTAGCGGTAGTGCACCCGGTTGGTGAGGCCGCAGAACAGCTCGTAGGCCAGCGTGCCGGCCCAGGTCGCGACTTCTTCGGCCGGCAGGCCATCGCCCCAGAGGATCACCGGATCACCGACCGCAGCCTGCGGCAGCGTCCGCAGGTCGACGGTGATCATGTCCATCGATACC
>CAYPJK010000509.1:0-2401 GCA_964411025.1 uncultured Nevskia sp. | reverse complement strand
GCGGACAGGAAGACATGATCGAAGACACCGCCATCAACATGGCCCGCGAACGCGGGCTGCTGGCCGCCTGAGATCGTGAACGACGTCACCACCACTTTCCGCGCGGCGCGTGATCTGCTGCTGCGCCACCGGACCGACTACGCGTCGGCGATCCGCGAATTCGTCTGGCCGCAACTGCCCGCGTTCAACTGGGCACTCGACCATTTCGACGCGCTGGCGCACGGCAACAGCAACACCGCGCTGTGGATCGTCGACGAGGCCGGCAACGAGCTGAAGCGGACGTTCGACGAACTGCGCATCGCGTCCGACCGCACGGCGAACTGGCTGTACCGCCTCGGCGTACGTCGTGGCGACCGCCTGCTGGTGATGCTGCCGAACCGGGTCGAGCTGTGGGAAGCCATGCTGGCGGCGATCAAGCTCGGCGCGGTGCTGGCGCCCGCCACGCAGATCCTGTCGGCGGCCGACCTGCAGGACCGCATCGAGCGTGGCGCGATGCGCGCGGTGATCGCCGATGCCGCCAGCGTGCCCAAGTTCGATGGCATCGCCGACGGCCGGCTGAAGATCGTCGTCGGCGGCGCAGCGCCCGGCTGGACCGGCTATGCGGACGCGGCGCAGGCGTCATCCGACTACGCGCCGGACGGCCTGACCCGGGGCAGCGATCCCTGTGTGCTGTACTTCACCTCGGGCACCACCTCGAAGCCGAAGATGGTGCTGCACACCCAGACCAGCTATCCGGTCGGCCATCTGAGCACGCTGTACTGGCTCGGCCTGCAAGCCGGCGACGTGCACCTGAACATCAGCTCGCCGGGCTGGGCCAAGCACGCGTGGAGCTGCTTCTTCGCGCCCTGGCAGGTCGGCGCGACGGTGTTCATCTACAACCAGGGCCGCTTCGATGCCGCCAGGACGCTGGCGACGATCGCCCGCTGCGGCGTCACCAGCCTGTGTGCGCCGCCGACCGCCTGGCGCAGCCTGATCCTTGAAGACCTGAAGGCCCATCCGGTACGCCTGCGCGAGCTGACCAGCGCCGGCGAGCCGCTGAATCCGGAGGTGATCGAGCAGGTGCAGGCCGCCTGGAACCTGACCATCCGCGAAGGCTTCGGCCAGACCGAATCCACGGCAATGCTCGGCAATCCGCCGGGCCAGCCGCTGCGGCCGGGGTCGATGGGCCGGCCGCTGCCGGGCTATGCGATCGACCTGCTCGACCACGACGGCAAGCCGGCCAAGGAAGGCGAGATCTCGGTACGGCTGACACCCCGGCCGACCGCGATCATGGCCGGCTACGCCGGAGATGAAGCGAAGACCGCGAAGGCGCTCGGCGGCTCGCATTACGGCACTGCCGACGTCGCGGCGATCGATGCCGACGGCTACTACTGGTACGTCGGCCGCAGCGATGACGTGTTCAAGAGCTCGGACTACCGGATCTCGCCGTTCGAGCTGGAAAGTGCCGTGCTGGAACATCCGGCCGTCGCCGAGGTCGCCGTTTTCGACAGCCCGGACCCGAAGCGGCTGTGCGTGCCCAAGGCCTGCGTGGTGCTGGCGCCGGGCCACGCGCCGAGTGCCGACACCGCAAAAGCAATCCTGCTGTTCGCCCGCGAGCGGCTGGCGCCGTACCAGAAGATCCGCGTGCTGGAGTTCTGCGAGCTGCCGAAGACGGTGTCCGGCAAGGTCCGCCGCAACGAACTGCGGGCCATCGAAGCCGAGCGCCGCGCGGCCGGTGCCCGCGGCGAGCAGGAATATCTGGAAGCCGATTTCCCCGAACTGCTCGAAAGCCCGAGGCGCGCATGAAGCCGATTTCCAGCGCCGCCGGATTGCCGGGCCAGGCTCGACTCTGTGTCATGCAGGTCAAGGTCGAAGCGGTTCAGGTCTGGTTTCACTGCCCGCGCTGCGAGGCGGCGCTGGAAGGCTACTTGAGCGATCCGCGCGGCTGCGTGGACATCACCTGCGAGGCCTGCGGCGAGGAATTCGACATTCCCGCTGCGGCCAGTCTCGTCATTGTCTGAACAGGACGCATCCATGAACGCACCCGTCGATTCGAAACCCATTCCGCTGTCCGAGCTGCCGGTCGTCTGGACCGACCGGGAAAAGCATCGCTTCAAGGTTGCGCGGCGCAGCTTCGTCGATCCGGACATCCTCAAGGCCGAGTACGAGACCATCTTCAACAAGTGCTGGCTGTACATCGGGCACGAGTCGGAGCTGGTGAAGCCGGGCGACTTCGTGACCCGCATCGTCGCCAAGCGCAGCATCCTGTTCACCAGGGACGCCAGCGGCACGATCAACGCTTTCTTCAATGCCTGCCCGCATCGCGGCGCCCAGGTCTGCCGCGAGCGCAAGGGCAACGCCAAGTCGTTCCAGTGCTTCTATCACGGCTGGGTGTTCGGCGCCGACGGCAAGCTGAAGAGCC
>CAYPJK010000508.1:0-2416 GCA_964411025.1 uncultured Nevskia sp. | reverse complement strand
GCGCCCAGCGCCACGGCCTGGTCGGCAACATCTACAAGGGCACGGTGGTGCGCGTGCTGCCGGGCATGCAGGCGGCGTTTGTCGACCTCGGCCTCGATCGCACCGCCTTCCTGCACGTGGCCGACATGGTGGGTGCCGACCAGAACGGCGCGGCGCTTCCGCCAGTGGAGCGCCTGCTGCACGAAGGCAAGGAAGTGCTGGTGCAGATCCTCAAGGACCCGATGGGCACCAAGGGCGCGCGGCTGACGACCCTGCTGTCGATTCCGTCGCGCTACCTGGTGCTGATGCCGTTCGAGAAGCACGTCGGCGTGTCGGCCCGCATCGAGGACGACCACGAACGCGTGCGGCTGAAGGGCATCCTCGAAAAGATCGTGCCGGAGCTGTCGCCGAACTGGGGCGTCATCGCCCGCACGGCCGCCGAAAGTGCCGACGAGGAATCGCTGCGCGCCGATCTGGCCTTCCTGACCCGGCTCTGGGTCAGCGTCGACCAGCAGACCGCATTCGCCAAGCCCGGCCACCTGGTGCACGGCGACCTGCCGCTGTCGATGCGCGTGCTGCGTGACCTGCTCGGCACCCAGGTCGAGCGGATCCGCATCGACAACGCCGAGGAAGCGCGCCGCGTGCAGCAGTTCGCCAAGGTCTTCGTGCCGCAGGCGGCGGCGCGCATCGAGGCCTACAACGGCCATGCGCCGATCTTCGACCTGTACGGCGTCGAGGACGAATTGAACCGGGCGCTGGAACGCAAGGTCGATCTGAAGTCGGGCGGTCATCTGGTGATCGACCAGACCGAGGCCATGACCACCATCGACGTCAACACCGGCGCCTTCACCGGCCATCGCAATCTCGAGGAAACCATCCTCAAGACCAACCTCGAGGCGGCCGGCGCGATTGCCCGCCAGCTGCGCCTGCGCAACCTCGGCGGCATCATCATCATCGACTTCATCGACATGAAGCTCGAGGAGCACCGCACCCAGGTGCTGCGCACGCTGGAAAAGGAAATCGCCCGCGATTCGGCGCGCACCCACATCTATCCGTTCAGCCCGCTTGGCTTGGTCGAGATGACCCGCAAGCGCACCCGCGAAAGCCTCGGCCACATCCTGTGCGAACCTTGCCCGACCTGCGAAGGCCGCGGCGTGGTGAAGACCGTCGAGACGCTGTGCCACGAGATCGCCCGCGAAGTGCAGCGCGCCGCCCGCATGTACGAGCCGAAGGCGTTCCTGGTGCTGGCCGCGCCGAAGGTCATCGAGCGGCTGCAGGAAGAACAGAGCGGCGGCCTGGCCGAACTGGAAGCCAGCCTGAAGCGGCCGATCAAGCTGCAGGCCGAATCGCACTACGGTCAGGAAACCTTCGACGTGGTGCCGGTGTGAGCCGACGCGCCCCGGGTGCTGGCGACGCGTGAAGCGGACGCGCAAGCGCTGGTGGACGCGACTGATCACGCTGCTGGCGGTGCTGACCGTCGCCGCTGCCTCGATCAGCGCCGTCTTCACCGTGCTGGTGGATGCCGTTCCCGGCTACCGCCTCGACCTGCAGGACGCCATCGGCCGCACGGTCGGCCACCCGGTGCGGATCGGCGCGATGGCACTGACCTGGCGCGGACCGAGACCGACGCTGGACCTGCGCGACATCGCCCTGCTCGATGACCAGGGCCGCGCGCTGCTCGACCTGCGCCGGCTGCGGCTGGGCCTGAGCCCGACCCGGCTGATCGCCGGCCCGCGCACGCCGGACCGGATCGAGATCGATGGCATGCAACTGACCGCCCGCGTCGCGGCCGACGGCCGGTTGCAGATCGACGGCATCGACCTCGACCGCACCGGCGACCGCTCGCTGGCCGACGAACTGGCCCGCTTCGCCGAACTGCGCCTGCACGATGCCCGCGTGAACCTGCACGACCGCCGCCTCGGCGACGCCGCGCCGCTGGCGTTCCGGCTCGAACACGCGCGCCTGCGCCACGGCCGGGCCGGCTACCGGATCGAAGCCCAGCTGCTGCCGCCGGACACGCTGGCGCGCCGGGTCCGTTTCAGCGCCCGGCTCGAAGGCAGCCTCGCAGAGCGCGACAGCCTGCACGGCCAGTGGGCACTCGATGTCGAGGATCTTGCCGGCTGGCCGTGGCTGGCCGCCCGGCTCAAGCCCGGTGCGGCGCTGGCGCTGGACGACGTGCAGCTGAAGGCCAGCGGCGCCATCGACGCCGGCCGCCCGGCCGCCACCCGGCTGAACCTGCAGACCGGCCCGCTAGCGGCGCGGGTCGGCAAGCAGACGCTGGCGGCGCTGCCTGCAGTCGCGCTCGAGGCCACGCTGACGCCGGTCGATGGCGGGTGGCAGCTGGCGGTTCCCCGTGCCTCGATCACCGGCGCGCGCGGCCCCTGGGCACTCGATGGCCTCAGCGTGCAGCGGGCCGCCGACGGCAGCCGCACGCTGA
>CAYPJK010000507.1:256-2419 GCA_964411025.1 uncultured Nevskia sp. | reverse complement strand
GCTCAATGCGCAGTCGGTCTGCACCGGCTGCGGCCGGACGCTGGCCGAGATTGCCGAGTGGTCGCAGGCCAGCGACAGCCGCCGCCGGCGGGTCGTCGAACTGGCAGCGGCGCGCCGCGCCGAACTGAGCCGCCCATCCTCCCCGAGATCCTCATGAGCACCGACAACACGCGCATCCGGCTGGCCGATTTCGCGCACCGCATCGAACTGCCGGTGCGCTGGGGCGACGCCGACATGTTCGGCCACGTCAACAACGCCAAGTACTTCACCTACGTCGAATCCGGGCGCATCGACTATCTCGAGACGCTCGGTGCCGTCGACGGCTCGCGCCGCGAGGCCGGCAGCGTGATCCTGGCGTCGATCGGCGCGGATTTCATCGCCCAGGTCCGCTATCCGGCGCAGCTGGTGGTCGGCACCCGCATCACCAAGATCGGCCGCAGCAGCATGGGCCTGCTGAACGGTGTGTTTCTCGGCGAACAGCTGGTGCTGGTGGCGCGCGGCACTCTGGTCTGGTTCGACTACGCCAGCCAGAAGGCGGCGGCGGTGCCGGACGCGGTTCGCGCCGCGATCGTCGCCCGCGAAGTCATCGCGCCGGAGATGTGACGACCATCGCCCGGCCTCAGAGGCCGAGCGTGCGGAACTCCGCGCAGCCGGGCGATTCGTCCCACAGCGTCTGGAAAGTTACCGCGCGCATTCGCGCCAGCGGTGTCGGGTCGCCGTGCAGGCGGGCGAGCAGCGCTTCCGGCCGGTCACGTTCGATGAAGCGGCGCTGATCGGCGATCAGCCAGTCGGCGTGCTGGCCGTCGCGCCGTTCCTCGGCCAGTTCGCGGAACTCGATACGGCTCGGCAGCCGCCGGCCCAGTTCAACCAGCCGGTGCGCCGCCTGCATCGCCGCCCTCGGCTGCTTGACCAGCACCCGGACGCGCGCCCGTGGGTTGGACAGCGCCAGCTGCTTGATCGCTTCGACAAAGGCCTCGCTGCCGTACAGCGCGCGGTCGAGATCGACGCTCAGCAGCAGGATCTCGTGCCGGGCATCCGAGGCCATCGCCAGCAGGGCCGACGCCAGTGCCGCCCGACCTTCGAGTGACGCTGGCGCATCGGCCGCGCCGCTCACGGCGTCAGGTCGCGCGCCTGCTGTGCCGCGTTGCCGACATAAGCGCCCGGCGTCAGCGCCAGCAGCCGCGCCTTCGCGTTGGCCGGCAGATCCAGCGCCTCGACGAAGGCGCGCATCGCTGCACCATTCAGACGCTGGCCACGGGTCAGCTTCTTCAGCTGCTCGTACGGCTCCGGCAGCCCGTGGCGGCGCATCACCGTCTGGATGGCTTCGCCGAGCACTTCCCAGTTGTCATCGAGATCGGCAGCCAGCTTGGCGGGGTCGGCATCGAGCTTGGACAGGCCCTTTTCCAGCGCCTGGAAGGCGATCACCGAGTGGGCAACGCCGACGCCCAGATTGCGCAGCACGGTGGAATCGGTGAGATCGCGCTGCAGGCGCGAGATCGGCAGCTTCTGCGTCAGGTGCTCCATCACCGCGTTGGCCACGCCGAGATTGCCTTCGGCGTTCTCGAAGTCGATCGGGTTGACCTTATGCGGCATCGTCGAGGAACCGACTTCGCCTTCGACGGTGCGCTGCTTGAAGTAGCCGACCGAGATGTAGTTCCAGATGTCGCGCGCGAAGTCGATCAGGATCGTGTTGGCGCGCATCAGCGCGTGGAAATAGCGGGCGACGAAATCGTGGTTCTCGATCTGCGTCGTGTACGGGTTCTGCACCAGGCCCATGCCTTCGATGAAGGCTTCCGACAGCGCCGGCCAGTCCACTTCCGGATAGGCGATCGTGTGGGCGTTGTAGTTGCCGACCGCACCATTGGCCTTGCCGAACAGCGCGACGGTGGCCAGCTGGTTGCGCTCGATGATCAGCCGGTGTGCGAACACCGCGATCTCCTTGCCCAGCGTCGTCGGGCTGGCCGGCTGGCCGTGGGTGCGCGCCAGCATCGGCAGCTCGCCGTAGCGGTGGGCAAGCTCGGTCAGGTGGGCGATCAGCTTGTCCAGCGCCGGCAGCAGCACCAGCTCGCGGGCGTCGCGCAACATCAGCGCGTAGGCTAGGTTGTTGATGTCCTCGCTGGTGCAGGCGAAGTGGATGAATTCGCTGATGGCGGCCAGTTCCGG
>CAYPJK010000507.1:0-246 GCA_964411025.1 uncultured Nevskia sp. | reverse complement strand
TCGAAAGCCTTGACCTTGGCCGCTTCGGTGACGTCCAGCCCGGTGCAGATCTCGGTCAGCCGGGCGGTGGCCGATTCCGACAGCGCCGGCACTTCCGGAATGCCCGGATGGGCCGCCAGCGCCTGCAGCCAGCGCACCTCGACCTCGACGCGGTATCGGATCAGGCCGTACTCGCTGAAGATCAGGCGCAGGCCCTGGGACTTGTCGGCGTAGCGGCCGTCGATCGGGGAGATGGCGGTCTGACTG
>CAYPJK010000506.1:0-2428 GCA_964411025.1 uncultured Nevskia sp. | reverse complement strand
CCGATTTCTGGATCGTCAAGCCGAGCGCCACCGCCAAGGAACTGGTGATCTATGCGCTGCTCAATTCGCGGCGCGCTACCGGTGCCTACAAGTTCGTGCTGAAGCCCGGCACCGATACCGTGATCGACACCAAGGCGCGAATCTTCCTGCGCGAGAACGTCGCCAAGCTCGGCGTCGCGCCGCTGACCAGCATGTACTACTTCGGCGAGAACCAGCCGGCGGATCACGAGGATTACCGACCGGAAGTTCATGATTCCGATGGCCTTTCGCTGGCCTCCGGGACGGGCGAGTGGATCTGGCGTCCGCTGGTCAACCCGAAGCGCCTGCTGGTGACCTCGTTCTCGATGACGAACCCTCAGGGCTTCGGCCTGATGCAGCGGGATCGCAAGTTCGAACGCTACGAGGACCTGGAAGTGCGCCACGAGCTGCGGCCAAGCCTGTGGATCGAACCGAAAGGCGCCTGGGGCGCGGGCCGTCTGGAGCTGGTGCAGATTCCGACGCCGGACGAGACCAATGACAACGTCGTCGCCTACTGGGTGCCGGACAAGGCCCCTGCCGCCGGCGAGCCGCTGGCGCTCGACTACGTGCAGCACTGGCAGATGGAAAGCGAAACCCGTCCGCCACTGGCCTGGGTCGAGCAGACCCGCCGCGGTCGCGGCGGCTACGGCCGCAACGATGATGGCAGCATCGGCCTGGTGATCGATTTCGTTGGCCCGGCGCTCGACAAGCTGGGAGCCGACGCCAAGGTTGAAGGCGTGGTGTCGGTCGATGGCAATGGCGAGCTGCTGGAGCGCACCACGTACCGCAACGAGGTGACTGGCGGCTGGCGCGTGAGCCTTCGGCTGAAGCGGGTTGACGATGGCAAGCCGGTCGAGCTGCGCGCCTACCTGAAAGGCGACAACAACACGCTGTCGGAAACCTGGAGCTATGTGCTGCCGCCGGGTTGATCCGGGCCGCCGCTGCCGATGACCACGCCTGACGCCCTGTCCGCCGCCGAAGCCTACTGCGCCCGTCTGCGCCTCGGCGAGGCTGCGCGCGCGGCGCTGCTGGCGGCGGCTACGGAAAGCGACGAGCCGATCTCCGAAATCCACCGCCTGCTCGATGCCGAACGGCACGATCCGGCAAACCCTGCGTTCGGCTCGATCGAACCCCGGCTGCGGATGGCGCTCGACGGCGCGACCCGGCGCGGCAACACGCTGGAGCAGCAGGCCTTTGCCCGCGACGTTCAGGGGCGGGTCCGGCTGGCGTCGATGCCGCCGCTGAAGCGGGCCTCGTTCACCTCGCGGCCGTGGTCGAGCAATCCGCTGCGGGCGCTGCTGCGCTCGATCGGCCGTCTGCTGCTCGGCAACCGCGCCGCCGCCGGCAGTGCGGGTGACCCCGGCCTGCCGACGCCGGATTCGCCGGCGCCGGTCGGGGCCTGGCATGTCGCGGCCTCGATCCGCCGCTTCATCCTGGTGTTCCTGGTGATCGCCCAGACCACCGTGGCCACCTACTACATGACGGCGGTGCTGCCGTACCACGGACGCCATGCGCTGGAAGTGGCGATGCTGATCCTCTACGCGATCCTGTTCGCCTGGGTATCGGCCGGCTTCTGGACCGCGATGATGGGCTTTCTGCAACTGCTGATCGGCCAGGACCGCTATTCGGTCAACTCGAAGCGGGTGCCGGACACCCGACTGCCGGACAGCGCGCGGACGGCAATCCTGATGCCGATCTGCAACGAGAACACCGCCCGCGTGTTCGCCGGACTGCGCGCCACCTACGATTCGGTGATGCGCAGCGGTCAGGGCCATGCGTTCGATTTCTACATTCTCAGCGACACCTCGGACCCGGACATCCGGGTCGCCGAGCTGGAAGCCTGGCTGACGCTGTGCCGCGACGTCGGCGGTTTCGGCCGTATCCACTACCGGCGGCGGCGGCACCGGATCAAGCGCAAGAGCGGCAACATCGCCGACTTCTGCCGGCGCTGGGGTTCGGACTTCAAGTACATGGTGATCCTCGACGCCGACTCGGTGATGAGCGGGGCCGGCCTGGTCCGGCTGGCGCAGCTGATGGAAGCGCACCCGAGCGCCGGCATCATCCAGACCGCGCCGCGCGCGGCGGGCCGCGACACGCTGTATTCGCGCATCCAGCAGTTCGCGACCCGCGTCTACGGCCCGCTGTTCACCGCCGGCCTGCACTTCTGGCAGCTCGGCGAATCGCATTACTGGGGCCACAACGCCATCCTGCGCGTTGCGCCATTCATGCGGCATTGCGCGCTGGGCAGCCTGCCCGGCAGCGGCGCGCTGAGCGGCGAAATCCTCAGCCACGACTTCGTCGAGGCGGCGCTGATGCGGCGCGCCGGCTGGGCGGTGTGGATCGCCTACGACCTCGACGGTTCCTACGAGGAAATGCCGCCGAACCTGCTCGACGAGCTGAAGCGCGACCG
>CAYPJK010000505.1:0-2430 GCA_964411025.1 uncultured Nevskia sp. | reverse complement strand
GGCCGCGCGCTTCTACTACCTGCAGAAGCTGGCGTTCGGCGGCCGGGTGGAAGGCCAGACCTTCGGCACCGCCACCACCGCGCCGCCCGGCCTGAACCTGCTGCGCATCGAGGAGGAGCTGTCTGCCGCCCACCTGCGGCTGGCCCGCGTGCTGATCGAATGCCTGCCGTGGGACCGCGTGGTCGAGCGTTACGATCGCCCGCACACCCTGTTCTTTGCCGACCCGCCGTACTGGCAGACCGCCGGCTACGGCGTCGACTTCGGCTGGGAACAGTACGAGCGCCTGGCTGCGCTGATGGCCACCATGTCCGGCAAGATGATCCTCACCATCAACGACCACCCGGACATCCGCCGACTGTTCAAGCGCTTCGACATGCAGCAGGCCAGCATCCAGTACACCGTCGCCGCCGCCGACAAGCGCAAGACCAGCCAGGAACTGATCATCCGCAGCTGGTGACCTGGAGACCGCATGCCCGAGCAAGGACACCAAGCCGCCACTTTCGGCGTGGCGGCCACCACCCGGATCGGCACGATGCAAGCCGCCATCGCCCCCTTCGTCACCCGGCGACTTGCCGGGTGGTGGAGTCTTCGGCTCTACCCTGACTTCCGGAACGGCCAGCAAACACCCCACGATGCTGCCGCCGAAAGCGACCAAGGCCTGTCTGAAGTCTTGGCCTACATCGAGCGCGTCGGCCCCCTGATCAAAGGCGCCGACTGGAGCGGCAGCGGCTGGGTCGGAAAAGGCCGCAAAAAGCCCCGGAAATGAGCGAATCAAACCAAGTGTCGCGGTGAATCAAACCAAACGGCGCGCTACAGTGGCGCCGAGCATCGCAGCGGGCGGAGGGGATGGGCGGCATGGATGCCGCCCAAGCGATGCCGGGCCATGGATGGCCCGTCAGCGCGTGCCCCGTAGCACGCGAGAAGCGCAGGGAATCGGATCGCGCTGTTGCTTCATGCGATCCGACGACACGCCGAGGGCCTGTTTTCTTTGCTTACTTTCTTTTGCGCCAAAAGAAAGTGAGTCGCGCGATAGCGCGAAAAGTCAGCGCCGAGATCGGCCTCAAAAGGCGGGTGTGGCCCGCCCCACAACAGATGCAATGTCGACAAAAGGTTGCCGCCCTACAGCTACATCAGGCGGCTCTCGGTTGCGGCTTTCGCCGGAGCGATGCCTTCAAACGGTAGCGCCGTGGGGCCGAAGAGCGACCCACAAAAGCCTAGACAGCGAACCGCGCCCTCACCGCTCCCAACCCCGCGATCCGCGCCTCGAACCGATCCCCCGCCTTCACCGCCACCATCGGCCCCAGCGCCCCCGACAGAATCGTGTCGCCCGCCTGCAGCGGCCGGCCGACCTCGACCATCATGCGCGCCAGCCACAACACCGCGTTCAGCGGATGACCGAGGCAGGCGTGACCCACGCCGGTTGAGACAACGTCGGCGCCGGAACTGGCGCCGATGTCGGCACCGCGGGTCATCTGCATCGCGCAGTCGCGCAGGTCCAGCCCGGCCAGCAGCATCGGCGTGTTGCCGAGCACATAGAGCCCGCTGGATGCGTTGTCGGCCACGGTGTCGACGAGGCGGATATCCCAGTTGGCAATCCGGCTGCCGACGATCTCGATCGCGGCGACGGCGTAGCCGATCGCGCGCAGCACGTCGGCCATCGTCGCCTGCTCGACGGTGATGTCGCGGTCGAGCACGAAGGCGACTTCGGCTTCCACCTTCGGCTGCAGCACGCGGTCAAGCCGCACCGGCTCGTCGTCGCAGACCGCCATGTCGGCGAACAGCATGCCGAAGTCCGGCTGGTCGACGCCGAGCTGCTGCTGCACGGCCACGGAGGTCAGGCCGATCTTGCGGCCGGCCAGGCGGCGGCCGGCTTTCAGCCAGTGGCGGGTGTTGATGTCCTGCACGGCGTAGGCCGCCGCCAGATCGCCGGGTGCCAGGCGATCGCGGATCGGGGCGATCGGCTGGCCGCTGACGTAGGCCTCGCGTATCGGGCGTGCCAGTGCCGCCGGTGACGACGGGGCAGCGCCCACTGTCCGGGCCGAAGCGCGCCTTGCCGCCATCAGGCATCACCGCCGAAGAATGCGCGGGCGACGCGGTTGAACTCCTCCGGCGCTTCGTACTGCGGCCAGTGGGCGCCGTCGGCTTCCATCACGTACAGCTGCACCTTGGGGATGCGGGCGGCGGCGGCGCGTGCGCATTCCAGATCGTGGATAGGGTTGTCGCGGGTCCACAGCATCATCGTGTCGGCGCGGATCTGTTCCAGCGCCAGCAGGAATTCATCGTGGCGCGGCAGCATGCGGTTGACCTTCGGCGTCACCTCGCGGCCTTCCGGCATCAGGTAGTAGCGCAGGCGCAGGTTGACCAGCTCGTCGGTGACGAGGCGCGTATGGTTGCTCGGGTGGATCAGCCATTCGATCCGGTGCTTGACCA
>CAYPJK010000504.1:0-2435 GCA_964411025.1 uncultured Nevskia sp. | reverse complement strand
GGATGGCCGCCACCGGCACCACCGTGGCGCCGCGCACCGTGTCGACCAGCAGGCGCACATTGACGAACTGGTTGGGGAACAGGCTTTCGTCGGCGTTGTCGAATACTGCCCGCAGCTTGACCGTGCCGGTGGCGATATCGATCTGGTTGTCGGTGGTGGCGAGCTTGCCGACGCCGAGCTCGTTCTTCTGGGCGCGGTCGAGCGCCCGCACCTCGAGCGTGGCGCCGGCTCGCAGCCGCTCGCGCACCGGCGGCAGCGAATCCTCCGGAATGGTGAAGACCACCGACATCGGCTGCATCTGGGTGATGAGGCAGATGCCGGTGGCGTCGGTCATGCTGACGTAGTTGCCCTTGTCGACGAGGCGCAGGCCGATGCGGCCCGTCACCGGCGCGATGATGCGAGTGTAGGTGAGGTTGAGCTTGGCCTGATCGACCAGCGCCTGGTCGGTGACGATGGTGGCTTCGTACTGGCGCACCAGGGCGGCTTGCGTGTCGTACTGCTGGCGCGCGATCGATTCCTGGGCGACCAGCTTCTGGTAGCGGGCCAGGTCGATCTGCGCGTTCTTGAGCAACGCCTGGTCGCGCTCGAGCGTGCCCTGCGCCTGCTTGAGCGCCACTTCATAGGGGCGCGGATCGACGACCGCGAGCAGGTCGCCCTGCTTCACTGTCTGGCCTTCGGTGAACTCGACCTGGACGAGCTGGCCGGTGATCTGGGTCTTGACGATGACGGTGGCGAGCGGCGTCACCGTGCCCAAGGCGCGCAGCACGATCGGGATGTCGCCCTTGGCGGCGGTCGCAACACCGACGGGGATGGCGTAGTCGACGCCGGCCCGCGGCTGCTGGCGCGACGGCGCGGCCGGCTTGCTGTTCTGGGAGATGTACCAGCCGGCCCCGGCGACCACGGCAAGCCCCAACCCAATCCCTAGTAGGGTCCGCAGTCGCTTCATCGCCTATTGTGTTCCCGGATCCAAGACTTGCTGATGTATACGCAAGCAGTGGCGAGATTCTCCCCCACTCTTTTGAGGCAGGCAAGGCAAACGGGCCTGGCTGCCCTGCTGTTGCCGGCCCTGGCGAGTGCCGCGGCAGCGGACGATCTGGCCGCTGAACTCCGGCGGTTTCTCCATGACGAGGCATCGGCGACCGTCCATTTGCGCAGCTACTTCCTGGATCGCACCAATCCCGCGCCACCCAACAATGCGGCCTGGGCGGGCGGGGGCTGGGTCGGCCTGCAGACCGGCTGGCTGTTCGACACGTTGCAGCTTGCCGCCGTCGGCTACACATCGCAGCCGTTGTGGGCGCCGACCAGCACCGACGGAACCCAGCTCCTGAAGACCGGCCAGTACGGCTTCTTCACGTTGGGCGAGGCTTATGTGTCGCTGCGCGCGCAGGGGCAGGTGTTCACCGGCTTTCGCCAGCAGATCGACGAGCTGGAGGTCAATCCCAACGACGATCGCATGGTGCCCAACACTTTCGAGGCCTATGCGCTGCGCGGCAAGTTCGGCCGCGTCGGCTATTTCCTGGGCTACGTCGCGGCGATGAAATTCAAGGGCAGCTCGGATTTCGTCAACATGGCCGAGCGGGCGGGCGCGCCGAACGTCAATGCCGGCATGGGCTTGGCCAGCCTCAACTATGCGCCGACCGACGATCTGCTGCTGCGCAGCTCGCTCTATCACGTGCCGGACATCCTGACGTCGAACTACAACGATGTCGGGCTCACCGTTGCCGTGAGCGATGCCTTCAAGGTCAGGCTCGAGGGCCAGTTCATGGTGCAGGGAAGCAACGGCCGCAGTCTGCTGACCGGCGAGCCCTTCAGCACCTTCGCGGCCGGCGGGAAGGCCGAAGCGATCTGGCACGGCGCCACGCTGTGGGGCGTCTACACCCAGACCGGCAGCGCCGCCGCCTATCGCACACCCTATGGCCAGTGGATCGGCTACACCAAGCAGATCACGCTGGACTTCAACCGCGCCGGCGAACGCGCCTGGCAGCTGGGTGTCGGCTACGACTTCGCGCACATCGATCTTCCGGGCCTGGTGTTTACCGCGTCAGCCACCTTTGGCGACAACGCGATCAATCCGGCCAACAGCGCGCCGCTGTCGCAGAGGAACGAGTACGATCTCGACCTGATCTACCAGATCGCCGCCCGGTCGGCGCCCGACTGGCTGAGGCCGCTGCAGCTGCGCGCCCGCGCCGCCTTCGTCGATCAGTTCGAAGGCGGTGCCAGGTCATCGGGCACCGAGTACCGCCTGATCATGAACTACGAGCTCACGTTCAGGGGCGGCAAGCGGCGCTAGTCGGCGGCCCTAGTCCGCGGCTTTGTCCGGCACGTAGAGCTGATTGCCGCCGGCTTTGAACTTCTCGCTCATCTCGGCCATGCCCTTCTGGGCATAGTCGCGGATGTCCTGGGTGATGCGCATGGAGCAGAACTTCGGCCCGCAC
>CAYPJK010000503.1:0-2441 GCA_964411025.1 uncultured Nevskia sp. | reverse complement strand
CACCGAAAGCATTGCACATGGCTTCATCACCGTCCGACAGCAACAGGAACGGGAAGCCGAACTTGGTGCAGAAGTTGTCGTGCGATTTCACGCTGTCCTTCGACACGCCGACGATATCGGCACCGGCGCCGACGAAGTCCTGATACAGCGCGGTGAATTCGTTGCCTTCGACGGTGCAGCCGGGCGTGTTGTCCTTCGGATAGAAGTAGACGACCAGTTTCTTGCCCTTGTAATCCTTCGCCAGTTTCACCGTCTTGCCGCCGCTGGCGGGCAGGGTGAGATCGGGGATCGTGTCGCCAGTGCTCAGACTCATGCAGCGGGTCCTCGTAGGTATCGATGTGAAAAGGTGGGGTCTGCTGGCGATCAGACTACACCCGACTTGCCGGTTTCAAGACCGCAAGAATCACGCCTTGTCCAGGGCCCCGGATCAGCTCTTGATCGGGTCAAGCATGCCGTCGGCGTTGAGATCGTCGCAAAGGTCCATGAACGACTCGCGAAGCGCCTGCGGATGCTGGTTGACCGGCACGTGCAGCACCAGCTGCACGCTGACCATGCCGGCGCCGGTGTGCGTCGACTGGTACTTCTGAGTCGACATCTCGGCCACCTGCACGTCCTGGCTGTGGAAGAACTCCAGCAGGTGCACCAGCAGGTCCGGCTGCTGCGGCGCGATCACGTCGGCCGCGTAGGGACGGAACTCCGGGTTCTGCTCGCGCATGTTGCAGCGCTGGAAACGCACCTGCAGTTCCAGCTTTTCGGCGATTCCCGGCAGCGCGGTTTCCAGCCGGCCAAGCGCACTCCAGTTGCCGGACACCACCAGGTTGGCGGTCAGGCGGTCTCCGATCGGCGCGATCCGGCAATCCTCGACCTCACCGCCGCGCTCGCGGATTGCCTTGAACAATTCCAGCGCCAGTTGCGGACGCGGCTGGCCCAGGACGGAAATCGACAGCAGGTTTTCAGGGACGGCCATTGCGCGGGACGTGTGCAGGGTGCGGGAGTCGGGGGAGGGAGAGAGCGGTCTGTCTGGCCCGGCGGGGCGCTGACTTTGTTCCGTTATAATGGCAGTTTAGCCACCCGCACCCAATTCCGCATGATCAAGGGCAGCATAGTCGCGATCGTCACGCCGATGACGCCTGCTGGCGAGGTCGACTTCGACGCGCTCGCCGCGCTCGTCGAATGGCACGTCGCCGAAGGCACCGACGCCATCGTGGCGGTTGGCACCACCGGCGAGTCGGCCACGCTCAGCGTCGACGAACACATCGCCGTGGTCCGGAAGGTCGTCGAGGTCGTTGCCAAGCGGGTGCCGGTGCTGGCTGGCACCGGGGCCAATTCGACCACCGAAGCCATCGAGCTGACGCAGCTGGCCCAGGATGCAGGTGCCGACGCTGCCCTGATCGTCACGCCGTATTACAACAAGCCGCCGCAGGAAGGTCTGTACCGCCACTTCAAGGCGATCGCCGAAGCCGTGGCGATCCCGATCGTCATGTACAACGTGCCGGGCCGCACCGGCTGCGACATGCTGCCGGCCACCGTCGCGCGGCTGGCGCAGCTGCCGAACATTGTCGGCATCAAGGAAGCGAAGGGCGAGCTGTCCCGTGTCCGCGAACTGCTGGCACTGGGCCTGCCGAAGGATTTCGCGCTGTACACCGGTGACGACGCCACGGCCCGGGAATCAATGCTGCTGGGCTTCCACGGCGATATCTCGGTGACTGCGAACGTCGCGCCGAAGCTGATGCACGAGATGTGCGTGGCCGCCATCGCCGGCGATGCGGCGACCGCAGGCATGATCGACAGCCGACTGACGCTGCTGCACAAGAATCTGTTCCTCGATCCCAACCCGATTCCCGCCAAGTGGGCGCTGGAAGCGATGGGCCGGATTCGTGGCGGCATCCGCTTGCCGCTGGTGCCGATGAATCCCGATCACGTCAACCTCGTGCGCGACAGCCTGCGCGCGGCAGGAGCGCTCTGATGTTCACCCTCAAGCACGTGAAGCAGACAGCCGGCTCGCGCCGTGGCATTGCCGCCGGCCTGCTGCTGGCGGCTGCCCTCGGCAGCGGCTGCACCACCAACGCTTACTGCAAGGCGCCGCAGGCCTACGAAAACGCGCCGTCGATCACCCCGATCAAGGCGCCGGAAGGCCTGACAGTCGCGACTCCGAGCACGGCCCTGAAGGTCCCCGACGTCAAGGTCGACTCCGTGACCTTCGGCTATTACGTGCCTGATCCGGCGAATCCGGCCAAGTCCCAGCTGCGCTGCCTGGACCAGCCTCCGGTGCTGGTGCTGGCACCGGATCCGACGCCGCCGACCCCCTGAGTTCGTACCTTTCCGATAGAATGCGCGCGCCGCATCGCGGTCAGGTTCAAAAAACGGAGAGATGTCCGAGTGGTTGAAGGAGCACGCCTGGAAAGCGTGTATACGGGTCAAACCGTATCGCGGGTTCGAAT
>CAYPJK010000502.1:0-2449 GCA_964411025.1 uncultured Nevskia sp. | reverse complement strand
GCTGGTGGCGGTGGCCATGGGCCTGGCGTCGCGGCTGACCTTCAACCGCGGCTTTCTCGGCTACCTCAACGACCAGGGCGTCGAACGGATGGATGCGCTGCTGCCGGTGCTGGCGACCACCTGGCAGCAGCAGGGCGGCTGGCACTGTTTCAAGGACAACCCGCGCCAGTGGTTCCGCCTGCTGCGACCGGGCGGGCCGGGCCGGATCAGCAGCACCGACGCCGATTGCGAACGGGCCGACGACCGCGACCGGTCGCCGTCCCCGCCACCCCCCGTCGCAACAGCCGCCGCGCCACCGCCAGCGCCGCCCGAATCGGACCTGACCGGCGTCAACCTGCGTCTGGCCCTGCTCGACGAACAGCGCAGCTTCGTCGCCGGCAACCCCCAGGCGGCCGCCACCGCCGGAGACGACGCGCTGCTGCGGCCGGTACAGGTCGATGGTCGTACCGTCGGCTGGGTGGCGCTGGTGCCGTTCCAGAATGTCAGCACGGCGGCGGCGCAGCGCTTCGCCGAACAGCAGCTCTGGGCCAGCTGGGTGATCGGCGGCCTGACGCTGGCGCTGGCGGCGGCGATCGCGATGCTGCTGGCGCGGCGTTTCATCGCCCCGCTGACCCGCATCGCCCGCGGCACCAATGCGCTGGCGGCCGGCCAGTACGACACCCGCATCGAGGCCGGCACCGGCGACGAACTCGGCCAGCTGGCCGAGGACTTCAACCGCCTCGCGTTGGCGCTGCAGCACAACGAAGGCCTGCGCCGGGCGTTCATCGCCGATGTCTCGCACGAACTGCGCACGCCGCTGGCGGTACTGCGCGGTGAGCTGGAAGCACTGGAGGACGGCGTCCGCGCGGTGACGCCGGAATCGATCCGATCGCTGCAGGCCGAGACCGCAATCCTCGGCAAGCTGGTCGACGATCTCTACGAGCTGTCGCTCGCCGATGTCGGCGCGCTGCGCTACCGGATGGCCCCTGTCGATGCTGTCGACCTGCTGCGCGAATCCGTGCAGCCCTGGCAACAGCGCTATGGCGACCACGGGCTGGCGCTGGAACTGGATCTGCCTGAAACGCCGGCACCGGTGATGGCCGACGAGGGCCGGCTCGGCCAGCTGTTCGGCAACCTGCTGGAAAACAGCCTGCGCTACACCGATGCCGGCGGCCGCCTGCGGATCAGCGCCACGACCGTGGATGCGGTCCTGCTGCTGCGCTTCGACGACAGTGCGCCCGGCGTGGCCGACGATGTGCTGCCGAAGCTTTTCGACCGCTTCTTTCGCGTGGAAAGCTCGCGCAACCGCGCCACCGGCGGCGCCGGCCTGGGGCTCGCCATCAGCCTGAAGATCGCCGAAGCGCATGGCGGCAGCCTGCGCGCAGCCGCCTCGCCGCTGGGCGGCCTGCGCCTCGAACTGCGCCTGCCGCTCGCCGCTGCCGGACGCTGAACGATGAGCGACGACGCCGCGCTGATCCTGATCGTCGAGGACGAGCCGAAGCTCGCCGCGCTGCTGGCCGATTATCTGAAGGCGGCCGGCTACCGCACCGCGATCTGCGCCGACGGCCGCGAGGTCGAAGCGCAGGTGCGGCAGCGGGCGCCGGCCCTGCTGCTGCTTGACCTGATGCTGCCCGGCAAGGACGGCCTCGATGTCTGCCGCACGCTGCGCCGCTTCAGCGAGGTGCCGATCGTGATGGTCACCGCCCGCGTCGAGGAAATCGATCGCCTGCTGGGCCTCGAACTGGGCGCCGACGACTACATCTGCAAGCCGTTCAGCCCGCGCGAGGTGGTGGCGCGGGTACGCGCCATCCTGCGCCGCAGCCGGGCCGGCACGATGGTCGCCGCCGATGACGGCGCGCCGGGCAGCGCGCTGCAGATCGACGAGGCCCGCTACAGCGCCGAGTATCGCGGTCAGCCGCTGGCACTGACGCCGGTCGAATTCCGCCTGCTGAAGACGCTTGCCGATGCGCCGGGCCGGGTGTTCTCACGCGACCAGCTGCTCGACCGGCTCTACACCGATCACCGCATCGTCACCGACCGCACGGTCGACAGCCACATCAAGAACCTGCGCCGCAAGCTCGATGCCGCCAGCCCCGAGCAGGAGCTGATCCGCTCGATCTACGGCGTCGGCTACAAGCTGGAGATCTAGCGCCCCGCGCCGGCCGGAACGGAGCCGCGGTTCGAATGTCGTACGATTTGCAGCCTGCCGCATCCCCGACATGACCCCGATCCGACCCCGCCATCTCTGGCTGCTGGTGCTGACCCTTGTGGTCGGGCAGTGGCTGGCCGTGGTGCACGGCATCCAGCACGAGCTCAATGCCGGCGAACAGCTGGTGGCCTGCGAGCTGTGCGCGGTCGGTCATGCCTCGGCCGGGCCGCCAGCGGCCAGCCTCGCGCCGTCCTCGCCACCGCTGGCGCTGGATTGCCCGCTGGCTGCGCGGCAGGCGTGCGCGGCGCGCCCCAGCCTGCG
>CAYPJK010000501.1:0-2454 GCA_964411025.1 uncultured Nevskia sp. | reverse complement strand
CGAGGTTGACGCTCGGCGAGATCACCGGCCCGAGATCGGCGAAGCGATCGGCGTTCCGATAGGCCTGGATGTGCGATTCGGTGGTGATGTCCGGCACGCCGGCGCGGGTGACGATGGCCGCCGGGCGCATCAATGGATTGTCGGCTGCAGAGCCGCTCACCGGCGCGTCACGTAGTGCGGCGAAGAACGCGACGCCGCCACCGGCCGATGAACCCGATAGCGCGACGCGCGCCGGATCGATGCCCAGTTCGTCGGCATGTGCCTGCACCCATTGCAAGGCGGCGCGGCCGTCGTCGGCGGCCAGGTAGGAGTACGTGCCGAAGCGGTCGTTGACGCGGTAGTCCGGTGCGATGCCGACCATCCCGTGGTTCTTTGCCCAGTAACGCGCTTCGCCGACCGCACTGTCGGTGTTGCCGTACAGGAAACCGCCCCCGAACCAGTGCATCAGGACCGACCGGCGGTCGCTTGATCGCCATCCCGCCGGCTTGCAGACGAACAGGCGCAGCGACACCGGCGCCAGCGCGCGATAGATGTGAGCGCTGCAATCGGTCGCCGTCGTCGGCGTGGCGGCCACCGGGTCGATGGTGGTGGACACCGACAGCGTGGAGCTGAGACTGCCGATCTTGAGCGTCACGGATTTCGCCGTGTCGTAACTGGCGGCTGCCGTGAACTGGACCACGACGGAATCGCCGCTGGCAACAGTGCCCGACGCCGAGACGAACGGGCCGCCATTGATGCTGTAAAGGCCACCGGTGACGCTGATCGCGGTCGGTGACGGCGGGTTGTACACGGTGATCGGGACGGTGGTCAGGACGCTGCCCGGCGGCACTGCCCCACCGGCGAACATCGATGCGTTGACCAGCGTGAACGCCTGCAGGCGGCTCGGGTCGCGATCCGCGCGCAACGTCCACACGGTGCTGCGAACGCCAATGTTGACCGTGACGCGGGTTTCGGCGTCATAGCTGGTCCCGGTGCTGGCCTGAAGGGTGACGCGATCATTGCCGCGCACGGTGGCCGCCGAACTGCGGAACGCGCCGCCATTGATACTGAATTCGCCGCCGGTGACCGAGATTGGCGTGGCGACATTGACCCCGCGAACCAGGATGGTTTCGCTCCGGACCACGCTGCCACGCGGGCCGCTGCGCTCGCGGAACTCGAAGATGTCCGGGTCGTCGTCGATCGGTGCAGCTGCGGTGGCCGAGAAACTGCCGGTCACGCCACCGAGATCCAATGTGGCGGTGCTGACCTCGCCGCGATTGGCCCCCGGGATCACCAGCAGGCGAATCCGGTCGCCTGCCGACACCGGCCCCGGCAGCGTCATGAACGGCCCATTGTTGATGCTGTATTCGCCGCCGCTGACGGAAGCGGTGACTGGCACGGTGATGCCCTGCACGGTCACCGGCTCGCTGACGGTCGCCAGCAGCGGGAAGGCCGCCGTCACGCTGTTGAAACTGAACGGGTTCGGCGTGGTGTCGGCGCTGGAGGTGCTGACATCGAACACGGCGGTGACACCGCCGACGGTCAGCGCGGCCGCCGTGGTGCTCGCATGGGCGCTCGACGCCGTGACCCGCAGGCGCAGCGATTGGCCATTGCCGATATCGCCCGCGCGATCGGTAAACGGCGCGTTGTCGATGCTGTACTCGCCTCCGCTGATCGACACCGCGACTGGAACATCGATGCCGCGAATCGTGACCGGCGCGCTGATCACGACGCTGGCCGGCACGGCGTCGATCACCGGCGCGAAGGCGAAAGCATCCGGTGTGGTGTCGACGGCGCGAGTCGTCACCTCGAAGGCGGCGCTGGCGCTGCCGATGGTGAGCACTGCCTCGCGACGCGACGCGTAATCGGCGCTGGCCACCTGTTCGACGACAACGCTGTTGCCGTTGGTGACGCTACCGACGGTCGACAGGAACGGACCGCCGTCGATGCTGTAGCGCCCGCCCTGCACGGAAATCGCAGTACTGCCACCGAGGCCGCTGACCGCTATGGGCTGGCTGCGCTGCGTGCTGGCCGGCTCGGCATTGAAGACCGGCGCGAACGCGAACGGGTCGGGCTCGATGTCCGCGTTTGCCGGCTCCGCCGTGGTGGCGGTGAAATCGGCACTGACGCCGCCGATGCTGATGGTCGCGGTGCTGGCCGTGGACGGAGCATCGCTGGCCTGCAGTTCGGCAGTCACCCGATCGCCATTGACCACCTGGCCCGGTTCGCTGGTGAAATTGCCATCGTTGATCCGGTACTGACCGCCGCTGACCGTGATTGGCGCGGCAACATTGATGCCGCTGACGGTGATCGTCTCGCTGCGCTGGACACCGCCCGGCACGGCACCTGTGACCGGCGCGAAGCGGAACGGGTCCGGTGTGCCGTCAGCCGTGAAGCTCACGGTGGTGACGCTGTAGGGCGCGGATACGCCGCCGATGTTGAGAGTGGCGGTCCGGGTTTCCGAAAAGCCGTAGG
>CAYPJK010000500.1:0-2465 GCA_964411025.1 uncultured Nevskia sp. | reverse complement strand
GACGACGAACAGGTTCGGGAAGCCGGGAATCGCAGTGCCGAGGTAGGCGCGCGGGTACTCCTCCCAGACCTTGGCGAGGCTGACGCCGTCGCGGCCGATCACCGGGTAGGAGATGACGCCGTCGGTGGCGTCGTAGCCGGTGGAGTAGACGATCAGGTCGAGATCGAGCTGTTCGCCGCTGGCGGTGACGATGCCGCGTTCGTTGATCTCGCGGATGCCGTCGTGGCGGTCATGCAGGCTGACGTTGGGCCGCGACAGCGCCGGATACAGCGTGCTCGACAGGATGATCCGCTTGCAGCCGATGGTGAAATCCGGCGTCAGCTTCTGGCGCAGTACCGGGTCCGGGACCTGCTTCTTCAGATGCTTCAGGGCTTCGCGCTGGGCCACGAGGTTCAGCATCGTCTTCGAGTACTTGAAACCGATGACGCGGGTTTCGAGGCCCCAGTAGATCGCGAGTCTCAGCGCCTTGTGCAGCCACTTCACGCCGAGCAGCTTGCGCTGGAACGGCGAGAACTTGCGGTCCGGACGCGGCAGCACCCAGTGCGGTGAGCGCTGGAACACATGCAGCGCGCCGACCTTGTCGGCAATCGCCGGAATGACCTGCGCGGCGCTGGCGCCGCTGCCGATGATCGCCACCCGCTTGCCGCGGTAGTCGTAGCCGTGGTCCCAGGCATTGGTGTGGAAACACTTGCCCTGGAACGTGTCGCGGCCCGGGAAGTTCGGGATCACCGGCGTGCTCAAGGGGCCGGAGGCGTTGATCAGGATCTGCGCGTCGAACGTGCCGGCGGCGTCGGTGGTCACGATCCAGCGCTGGGTTGTTTCGTTCCAGCGCACTTCGCGAACGTTGGCGTTGACCGTGGTCCGCTGTCGCAGGCCGTGCTTGTCGATCACCTCGTTGGTGTAGCGCTGCAGTTCTTCCTGTTCGGCAAACATCTGCGACCAGGCGTAGGGCTCCGAGGAGATCGAGTAGAGCGGCGACTGCACGTCGACCGCAGCCCCCGGGTAGCTGTTCTGGCACCAGGTACCGCCCATGAACGCGCGGCGTTCGAGGATGCGGAAGTCGGTGATGCCCTGTTCCAGCAGGCGCAGCGCGGCGCATTGCCCGCCGAAGCCGCTGCCGATGATCACGACCTTGTAGCTGTTCATGGTCCGCACTGCCTCCGGGCCTTGCGGCCTCACGCGTATGTGATGACGAATGACTTCACTTTACATCTGAGGTTATGCGTCGTCAAATAAGCCGATGACCAGCAAGCGACGTGCGGAAGCAGCGGGAAGGACCTACGGCGGCGAAAGCGCGGCCGAACGGCAGGCCCGCCAACGCCAGCAGTTCATGGCGGCGGGACGGCAGCTGTTCGGCAGCGTCGGCTATCGGGCAACGACGGTGCGGACGCTGTGCAAGCAGGCGGGATTGATCGACCGCTACTTCTACAAGAACTTTGTCGACACCGAGGATCTGCTGGCGGCGGTCTATGCCGAAGCGATCGACGACATCCAGGCCACGGTCATGCGGGCCCTGATGCAGGAACTGCCCGGCGGTCACGCCGAGCGCATCGTCACGGCCGGCGTCGGCGCCTTCTTCACCGCGTTCGAGAATCCAGAGGTGGCCCGCATCTGCTGGCTGGAGGTGCTGGGCGTCAGCGCCCGCATCGATGCGCTGTACATCGAACGAATCCAGCGCTTCGCGGACCTGCTGATCACGCTGGCACGCACCCTGGTGCCGGACATGAAGCTGCATCCGGACGACATGCAGTTCACCGGCTTCGGACTGGTCGGCGCGGTGAGCCAGTCGGCGCTGCAGTGGCTGCTCAGCGGCTACCGCGCCGATCGCCAGCATCTGGTGGCCGCCAACACGCGGCTGCTGCTCGGCGCGGTCCAGATGTTGCGCAGCTGAGACGCAGCCCGCTGGCGACGGAAAGCAGAAAGCCCGCCGGCTTGCGCCAGCGGGCTTTCGGTTGCAGCCGTCGCGGTCATGACGACCCGCGACGTGGTGCCGGACCTCAGGCCACCGTCACTTCCTTGGCCGTCTCGACGTACTCGTCGATCTGGTTGAAGTTCAGGTACTGGTAGATCTTGTCGGCGTTCTTGGCGACCACGCCGGTTTCCTGCAGGTACTCGGCAACGGTCGGCAGACGTCCGAGCTTCGAGGCCACCGCCGCCAGTTCCGCCGAGCCCAGATACACGTTGGTGTTCTTGCCGAGACGGTTCGGGAAGTTGCGCGTCGAGGTCGAGATCGCCGTCGAGCCTTCCTTGATCTGCGCCTGGTTGCCCATGCACAGGCTGCAGCCCGGCATTTCGGTGCGCGCACCGGCGGTGCCAAAGGTGTTGTAGACGCCTTCCTGCGTCAGCTTCTCGGCGTCCATCTTGGTCGGCGGGGCGACCCAGAGACGGACCGGGATGTCCTTCTGGCCTTCCAGCACCTTGCTGGCGGCGCGGAAGTGACCGATGTTGGTCATGCACGAACCGAT
>CAYPJK010000499.1:0-2485 GCA_964411025.1 uncultured Nevskia sp. | reverse complement strand
TGATGCTGGCCGCCGATACGGCGATGTATGCGGTGGTGCTGGCCCACATCGGTGCCCAGCTGATGGCAGTGACCGCCAACATCAACATCAACTTCCTCAGCCGCCCGAAGCCGGTCGCGGTGATCGCCGAAGGCCGCATCCTGAAGCTTGGCCGGCGCTTGGCGGTGGTCGAGGTGCTGATGACCAGCGAAGGCGACGGCACGCTGATCGCCCAGGCCAGCGGCAGCTACGCGCTGCCGGCATAAGCTCGGACCATCGCGCTGCCTTGACCGGGCCGCGCGCAGCACGGAATCTTGCCGGCCGGCAGCCGTCGCTCCAGACGCTACCCCGAACCCGCAGGACCGAGCCGAATCCGATGAACACCCTGTTGAGTCGCGCCGCGTGGCTGGCGCTGTCGATCTTCGGTGCCGCCTGCCTGGCTACCGTGGCGCTGCGCCGTGGTGAAACCATCAACGCCATGTGGCTGATCGCGGCCGCGGGCTCGGTGTTCGTGATCGGCTACCGCTTCTACAGCCGCTACATCGCCGACGTGGCGCTGCAGGTGGACCCGCGCCGGGCGACGCCGGCAGCGTTGCGCAACGACGGCCTCGACTACGTGCCGACCGACCGCACCGTGCTGTTCGGCCATCACTTTGCCGCCATCGCCGGTGCCGGCCCGCTGGTCGGTCCGGTGCTGGCGGCGCAGATGGGCTATCTGCCCGGCACGCTCTGGATTCTGGTCGGCGTGGTGTTTGCCGGCGCCGTCCAGGACTACGTGGTGCTGTTCCTGTCGACCCGCCGCGACGCCCGCGGCATGGGCGAAATGATCAAGAGCGAACTGGGCCCGGTCGCCGGCATGGTGGCGATGGGCGGCATTCTGGCGATCACCATCATGCTGATCGCGGTGCTCGCGCTGATCGTCATCAAGGCGCTGGCGGAAAGCCCCTGGGGGCTGTTCACGGTCGCCGCGACCATCCCGATTGCGCTCTTGATGGGCGTCTACGCCCGCTACCTGCGGCCGGGCCGCGTTGGCGAGGTCTCGGCGATCGGCGTGCTGCTGCTGATCGCCTCGGTGATCGCGGGTGGCGCGGTGGCCGCCGATCCGCACTGGGCGGCGGTGTTCACGTTCGATGCGCCGACCCTGACCTGGATGCTGATCGCCTACGGTTTTGCCGCTTCGGTGCTGCCGGTGTGGCTGCTGCTGGCACCGCGCGACTACCTGTCGACGTTCATGAAGATCGGCACCATCGCGGTGCTGGCGATCGCCATCCTGATCGCCGCGCCGGATCTGAAGATGCCGGCGGTGACGCCGTTCATCGATGGCACCGGGCCGGTCTGGGCCGGGCCGCTGTTTCCGTTCCTGTTCATCACCATCGCCTGCGGCGCGGTCAGCGGCTTCCACGCAATGGTGTCGAGCGGCACCACGCCGAAGATGCTGGCCAACGAAGCCCACGCCCGGCCGATCGGCTACGGCTCGATGCTGATGGAAGCCAGCGTGGCGATCATGGCGCTGACCGCCGCCTGCATCCTCGAACCCGGCATCTATTTCGCGATGAACGCGCCGGCCGCCGTGATCGGCACCAGCGCCGAAACGGCTGCTGCGGCGATCGCCCAGTGGGGCTTCGTGGTGACGCCGGACCTGCTGACCCAGACCGCGAAGGACATTGGCGAAACCACGATCCTGAGTCGCGCCGGCGGGGCGCCGACGCTCGCGGTCGGCATGGCGATGATCCTGCACCAGGTGGTCCCGAGCGTGGCTTCGATGGCCTTCTGGTACCACTACGCGATCCTGTTCGAAGCGCTGTTCATCCTGACCACGATCGACGCCGGCACCCGCATCGGCCGGTTTATGATCCAGGACTTCCTCGGCAGTCTCTATGCACCGATGAAGAACACCCGCAGCTGGGCCGCGAATGCGGTGGCGACGAGCTTGTGCGTCGCCGGCTGGGGCTGGTTCCTGATGCAGGGCGTCACCGATCCGCTCGGCGGCATCAACACGCTGTGGCCGCTGTTCGGCATTGCCAACCAGATGCTGGCCGGCATCGCACTGATCTTCGCCACCGTGGTGCTGATCAAGATGAAGCGGACCCGCTACGCCTGGATCACCGCCGTGCCGATGACCTGGCTGCTGACCTGCACCTTGTACGCCGGCTGGCTCAAGGTGTTTTCGGCCAATCCGCGCATCGGCTTCCTTGCCCATGCCGACAAGTTCGGCACCGCACTGGCCAACGGCGAGGTGCTGGCACCGGCCAAGTCGCTGGCGCAGATGAGCCGCATCGTGCTCAACGACCGGATCGACGCGACGCTGGCATTGCTGTTCATCAGCGTCGTGGTGATCGTCTTCCTGCTGGCGGTACGCACGGCCTGGGCCAGCCTGCGCTCCCGCGAGATCACTGCCCGCGAAGCGCCGTACGTGGCCGTGGACGATGCGCCGGCCGCCGCCTGAGGCACCGGATGCCAGCCTGATCGCGCGGCTGCATGCCGCGTGGACGAAGGCTGCGCAGAC
>CAYPJK010000498.1:0-2492 GCA_964411025.1 uncultured Nevskia sp. | reverse complement strand
AGGGCCGTTCCAGGGTGAGCTGACCATCGGCCGACGCTGGGCACAGGCGGTGGCGACCCTCGGCTCGTACTGGACCGTCGACCAAGTGATCGTCGATCCAGCGACCCGCCGCGCGGCGATCGAGTGGTCGCATTTCAAGCGCCGCAGCGGCGTGCTGCTTCGCGGCGACGAGTGGTACCGGTACAGCGAGCGCGGCCTGATCCGCGACATCCGCGCGTACTACGCCAGCCCGCAGGATGCCTCGCTGGCGCGGCTGGAACTCGGCGGCTGGGACTATGCCGGGCTCGGCTATCCGATGAGCGCGCCGCCCGAGGGCCAGGGCCCGGCCGGCGGCTAGTCGGTCCAGCCGCGTCGCCAGGCGATCCGTGCCAGCTCGAAATCGCTGGCGGTGCCGAGCTTGGCCTTGATCTGGTAGTGCAGGTTGTGAACAGTCTTCACGCTCAGGTGCAGCGTGCGGGCGATCAGGGCCACCGGATGGCCGGCCAGCAACTGGCGCAGCACTTCGAATTCCCGCGGCGTCAGCTCGTGCGCGGGATCGTCGCGATCGGCATGGCCGGCCAGATCCGGTGACAGCACCCGCCGGCCGCGATGGACATCGCGCACGGCCGCTACCAGCACGGCCGGGGCGCTGCGCTTGGTGACGTAGCCGAGCGCCCCGGCCTTCAGCGCCTGCGCCACCCAGACGTCATCGCCGTGCATGCTGAACACCAGGCAGCGTATCCGTGGCTCGCGTGCCCTGAGCCGCTGGATCAGCTCGATGCCGCCGATGCCCGGCAGCGACAGGTCGACGACGATGACGGCCGGCTGCCATTGCTTCCACAGCAGCAGCGCGTCCTCGGCGGTCGCCGCCTCGGCGACGACGCGGATATCGTCCTGCAGTTCCAGCAGCCGCCGGTAGCCTTCGCGGACCACCGCATGATCGTCGACCAGCAGCACCTCGATCATGGCGACGGCGCGCCATGCAGCGGCAGTTCCACCGACAGCCGCAGCCCGCCGCCGGGGGCCGGCTCGATACCGAGGCGGCCGCCGAGCGCACGCACCCGCTCGTGCATGCCGAGCAGGCCGTGGCCGGGCACCGGCGCACCGCCGCCGAGCCCCTGGCCATCGTCGTCGACGAGGATGCGCAGCATCTCGCCCGGGCACGCCAGGCTGACCCGCGCGTGGCGCGCATCGCCGTGGCGGCTGGCATTGGTCAGCGCTTCCTGCACCACCCGGTAGACGTGCACGGCCAGCGCCGGCGGCAGGGATGCCAGCGCGGCATCCGCCGCGATCAGCTGGCATTCGAGCCGCTCGCCGTCGCTGCGCCGGCGCGGCATCGCCACCAGCGCCCGCAGCGCCGGCAGCAGACCGAAGCGGTCAAGCGCCGGCGGCCGCAGGTCGTCGAGCACGGCCTGCAGGCCGTCCAGCAGCTGGGCGCTCAGCTGGCCGATCCGCTCGCCGGCAGCGGCATCGGGCCGGGCCTGTAGCACCGCCGCCTCGGCGCGCAGCGCGCTCAGGCTCTGGCCCATCTCGTCGTGCAGCTCGCGGGCCAGCCGTCGCCGCTCCTCCTCGCGAACGTGCAGCAGCCGGGCGCTGAACTGCTGCTGGTCGGAAAGTAGGCGCTGCCAGCTTTCGGCCAGCCGGTTGAAGCGGGTTGCGACATCACGCAGTTCGCGCAGTTGCGGCAGCGGCAGTCGGACATCCAGATCGCCGGCTTCGAGCCGGCTCAGCGCGGCCAGGATCGCCTGTGCCGGGCGCAGCGCGCGACCGGCCAGCCGGGTCACGGCAAGCACGATCAGCCCGAGGCCCAGGCCCAGCACCAGCCAGATGCGGATGCGCTGCCACCAGGCATCGCCGAGCGCCGTCCAGTGCACGCGCAGCACGACGCTGGCGGCCTTGATGCCGCCGGGCAGCAGCAGCGCGGCTTCGGCCAGCACCGGCGGCTGCGGCTGGCGCGATTGCAGCCAGCGACCGAGCCAGCGGCCGGCCGTGCCGGCTTCGGGCCAGTCATCGCAGCGGGTGGCGATGGAACGGCCGTGCAGATCGCGCGCGTCAAGGCACAGCGGCAGCCGGCGGGCCAGTCCATCGAGCGCGGCCAGCCGGATCGGCAGCCGCGCACGGTCGAAGGAATCCGAACGACGGGCCAGGTCTTCGTTGAGCAGCTGGGCGACCAGCGCGGCGGTGTCCGGCAGGTCGGCGATCGCCGCCTGCTGCTGGGCATGGCCTTCCCAGACGATCGCCAGCACCAGCAGCAACAGCGCCAGAAAACCGCTGCGCAGCAGCAAGCTGCGCTGCAGGTCGAGCGCGGGCTGCAGCGGGATCGGCGGCGCTGGCGGCCGGGCGGAGGGCGGGGCTTCGGTCATCGCGGGCGCAGGCCGTGGCGTGCGCGCATCTTGCCGCAGCTGGCGGCGGGCAAGTTGCCCGGCACGCGGGCGGCCGGGCAATTTGCCGTGGCATCGGCCGTCGGCCATTGCCGACACTGGCAGCCCGTCCACTCCGAAGGAGACCCTGCC
>CAYPJK010000497.1:0-2503 GCA_964411025.1 uncultured Nevskia sp. | reverse complement strand
CGACTGCGGCCGACGCCTGGTCTAGACTTTCGGCCATGCAAGCCATCCCCGAAGCTGCCCTGAAACCCGGCGCCAGCGCCGATCTCCTGCTGTCCGGCCCGGCCGGACGCCTCGAAGCTCTGATCGCCTCGCCGAAGGATCGACTGCGCGGCGTCTGCGTGGTCTGTCACCCGCATCCGCTGTTCGGCGGCACGATGACCAACAAGGTCGTCTGGACGCTGTCGAACGCGGCACTCAAGTGCGGCCTGCGCACGGTGCGGTTCAATTTTCGCGGCGTCGGCCGCAGCGAAGGGCTGTTCGACGACACCCTTGGCGAAACGGCCGATGCCTGCGCCGTGGCCGAACAGCTGCAGGCCACGGCGCCCGGTCTTCCGCTGGTCATGGCGGGCTTCTCGTTCGGCGGCCATGTGGCGCTGAAGGCAGCGGCGCGGCTGGATACTGCGGCTCTCGTGACCCTTGCGCCGCCCATGGGCCGCTACCTGAAGACCACCGAACCGCCCGCCCACCCGGGTGTCCCCTGGCTGGCCGTGCACAGCGCCGATGACGATGTCGTCTCGTACGCCGAAACCCGGGCGGCGCTGGCGACCTACGATCCGCCGCCGCAGTTCATCCATTTCGATGATGCCGGCCACTTCTTCCACGGCCGGCTCGGCGAGGTGGAAGCAGCGGTGCGCGACTTCCTCACGCCCTTGCTGGCCGCCCCCTGAGCAGGAGCCGTTCCCGGTGCTGAACCGTCTGAAGAACCTGCTGGCCGCGCCATCGGCGCCGCAGCCGCCATCCGAAGCCCTGTCGACCGCGCTGCTGCTGCTGGAACTCGGGCGCGCGGACTTCTCGTTCGACGACGTCGAACTGACCCGCATCCGCGAGGTCCTGCAGGCGCACTTCGCGCTCGACGCAGCGGCACTCGATGCGCTGCTGGACGAGGCCCGCGCCCGGGCCCGCGAATCGGTATCGCTGCACGCCTATGTCGGCACGCTCAACGAACGGCTGGATGCCGACGGCAAGCGGGCGCTGATCACCATGCTCTGGCAGGTCGCCTGGGCTGACGGCCGCGTCGACAAGTACGAGGAGCACCTGCTGCGCCGCCTCGTCGACCTGCTTTACATCCCGATGGCCGACTACATCCGCGCCCGCGAAGCCGTGGCAGCTGCGGCAGCAGCGCGCGACGAGCCCGGCGCGTGAGCGCGCCTGCGGCGGCGCCCGCGGTGCGTCGCCGGATCCGGCGGCTGGCCGACTGGCCGATCGCCGCCAAGCTCGGCCTTGGCTTTGGCCTGGTCACCGCGCTGCTGGTGATCAACGCCGCCTCGTTCTTCGTGATCCAGCACAACGAGGAAATCCAGCGCGACTGGACCGGCCACAGCTACGAAGTGATCGAGGCGCTGCGCGATCTCGAAGTGCAGACCCTGAATCAGCAGGCCGGCGTGCGCGGCTACCAGCTCACCGGCGACGTGGCGTTCCTGAAGCCGTACACCGACGGCAGCGACGCTTACCGCACGGTGCTGCTGCGGCTGCGCGGGCTGGTGGTCGACAACCCGGCGCAGCAGGCCCAACTGGACCGCATCGACGCGGTCATGGCCACCTGGAACCAGCAGATTGCCGAGCCGGCGATCGCGCTGGTCCGCAGCCAGGGACCCGGACCGGCCTCGGTAGCGCTGACCGTCAAGGGCAAGACCTATCGCGACGAGCTGCGGGCGATCATCGCCGAGACCCAGGTCACCGAACGCCTGCTGCTCGGCCAGCGCAGCGCCCGCCTGCGCGACAGCGTCGAACTGGCGCGCCGCCTGACCCTGCTGCTGCTGATTCTCGCGGTGCTGATCGCCGCCTACGCCATCCGCAAGGTGCGATCGCTGATCGCGGCGCCGATCGAGACGCTGACCAGCCTGATGACGCGACTGGCCGGCGGCGATCACACCATCGTCGTGCCGGACCAGCAGCGCGGCGACGAGATCGGCAACATCGCCCGCGCGCTGGCCGTGTTCAAGGGCATGGTCGTCGCCACCCACCGGCAGACCGGGGTGAAGACGGCGGTCGGCGAGATTTCGGCGGCGCTGCAGGAAGCGCGCGATGGCGGCGAGTTCGCGCGTGTGCTGACCGATGCGCTGGCGCCCCGGCTGGGCGCCGTCGCCGCGGCGATGTACGGCCACGACGCCGGTGACCCGCGCCTGCAGTGCCTCGGTGGTCACGGCCTGCCGGCGACGTTCGTCGGCCGCCGCGACATCCGCGCCGACGACGGTCTGATCGGCCAGTGCCTGCGCAGCCTGAAGCCGCTGCAGATCCACCCGCTGCCCGCGGGTTACCTGAACATCGGCTCCGGCCTGGGTGCCGCCACGCCGACGGCCCTGCTGCTGCAGCCGTTGCTGCTGAAGGGACATCCGCTGGCCGTGCTGGAGATCGCCGCGTTCGCACCGTTCACCGACGACCAGCAGCAGTTGCTGGACGAACTGCTGCCGATTGCCGCGCTGTCGTTCGACAACCTGGGCCGCGCGCTGCGCACTCAGGAGCT
>CAYPJK010000496.1:0-2507 GCA_964411025.1 uncultured Nevskia sp. | reverse complement strand
GGTCTTCCGGCAGGCGTTCTATGCGGGCCGTCGCCAGCCGCGCCCGCAGTTCGCGCGGCGAGACCGTTTCCTGGCTCAGCAGCCGGCGACCGGCGCCGATGTCGCCCAGCATCACGGCCGGGTTCATCGCGTAGTACTGGCCCCAGTCGGCGCGCTGGTCTTCCGGCAGGCGTTCGATGCGGGCCGTCGCCAGTTCGCACAGCGGCAGGCCGAGCCGGCCGAAAGCATTGCGCAGCGGTGCTGCGCCGGTAAAGGCGATGAACTCGTGTCCTTCGGCCAGCAGCCAGCCGGTGACCGCCGGAATCAGCGCCCGCAGCGCGCCCGGCGTGGCGCCGGCCAGGTTGCCGATCTCGACGATGTGGCTGCGCGCGGCCCGGCGCCCGAAACGGTCGAGCGCGCAGGCTTCGATCGGCTGGTCGAGGTATTGCTCGAGGAACAGCGGTCCGGCATCCGCCACCCGCACGCCGTAGGCGGCGACCAGCGTGCCGCCGGCGTCGATGGCACCGAACAGCCGAGGCAGGAAGTGCCGCAGCCGGGCGCCGTGGACCTGCTGGTAACGGCTGGCGATGAACGCTTCCAGCGCCGGCCGAAGTTGGGCATCGGCTTCGACCAGGCGCGGGCCGACGAGGCTGTCGCGGACGTAGCGCGGTGATGGCAGCGCGACCCGGTCATCGGCGCTGAAGCGGGCGGTGGAAGACATGGCGGCGGGCGTTCCGGAAAGGGGCTCGCCTTCTCTTCCGCAATCCGCCGGCCAGCTGTCTGCCGGCCGGCGCAATAACCACTTAAACCAACATCATCAAGGGTTTATCCGGAATGCTCTACCCGCTACGACGATCGTTGTCAGCCGACAAGTCTTGCAGCCCTGCAAGACTTGTCTGCAAGAAGTGTAGGATCGCGCCGCCCGCTCAGGGCGGCGGACAGGCCGGCGCCGCACCGGGCGGATGCAACGCGCCGGCCGGGTCGATCAGCAGGATCACCCGCACGGCGCTGTCGTCCGGGCAGGCACCGCGATAGCCGATTGCGCCCGGGGTGGCGGCCACGAAGCGGCTGACGGCGGCCTCCGACCCCAGCACGTGCGGCGGCGTCACGCCGAGGAAGTACTGCTGGTTCCAGTAGGCATCGAGCGCTTCCGGCTCGACGCCCAGCACGGCCCGCGAAAAGCGCCGCCGCAGCGGCTGGTCGGCCGGCAGGTTGACCGGGATGTAGCGGCGTCCCTCGCCATCGACCTGGGTGCGCCGCCGGTAAATGCGGGCCAGGGCGGCGCTGTCGATGTTGGCCTGCTGACCCGTGTCGGCGATCACCGCGATCCAGGGCTCGTCAGCGGCCGCCGTCGCCGCCAGCCCGCCGCTCGCCAGCGCCGCCGCCAGCCACCGCAACGCCGGCGGCATCAGAACAGCACCGCAATCGAGGCCCGAAAGCCTTCCGGCAGCCGCGCGGCGTTCTCCACCGCATGGCCGTACTCGGCCTTGATCACGAAGGCCGGATTCGGCCGCCAGGCGACGCCTCCCAGCCACAGGCTCAGGTCGCGCGCCGCGCCGCGCTGGTGGAAGCCTTCATTGCGGCCGACCGCGAACCAGTCCCCGATCAGCGGCACCACCGCCTGCAGATACCAGCCACTTTCGTCGCCGGCGCCGACGCCGCCTTTCAGCTCCCGATGGGTGAACTCGCCGCTGAACTCGGCTCGGCCAAGCAGCCACTGGGCGTCGACGCCGAGCAGCTGCTTGCGGAGATCCCGGTTGGACGTCTGCTCGAAGCTGACCCACGACAGGCCGACGTCGAACGTGGGCCACAGCGGCGTCGACAGCCGCAGGCCATAGGCTTCGGTGAAGGTGTCGAGGTCGTCGCGCCGGAACAGTTCCTTGCCGGGCGAGACATACAGCGAATACTCGACGCCGGCTGGCGTCAGCGGCAGCACGCCGTAGGCCATCGCGCCGGTGGCGTTGGTTGGGAACGTCGCCTCGGTGATCAGCGGCCGCGACGTGGTCCAGGTCAGCGGCGCCGCATGGCGCAGGTTCCAGCGCCCGACCGGGGTCAGGAACTTGCCGGCGCGGAACTTCAGTGCATCGCGCCAGGCGTAGTCGGCATACAGGCGTTCGGAAATCAAGTCGGCATCGCCGGTCTTCACGCCGCCCTCGCCCCAGCGCAGCGGCTCGCTCAGCTCGGTTTCGGAAAAGAACCGCCAGCGACCGCCACCATCCCACCACAGGAAGGCGCTCAGCGCGTCGACCGCAACCCGGCCGTTGTCGGCGCCGCGCGGATTGGCATAGCCGGCTTCAGCATAGCCGCCGAGCGTGAAGCCGGTGTCGCCGAGCGGCAGGCCGTGGCCAAGCGCATAGCGCTGCGCCATCGGGTCCTGGCCGATCGGCGGCGGGGCGTCGTCGGCACGCGCGAAGGTGCAGACGACGGCGAGAACGGCAAGCAGTGCGGCAGCGGGTCGGAAGATCACCGGCGAACGCTAGCGGCTGTCCGCTGGCCGTACAACCGTGGCGGCGTCGATAATCGCCGGG
>CAYPJK010000495.1:0-2513 GCA_964411025.1 uncultured Nevskia sp. | reverse complement strand
GGTCGACATCTTCCAGACCGGATCCGGCACCTCGAGCAACATGAACGCCAACGAGGTGATCGCCCATCTGGCGAGCCTCGCAGCCGGCGAGCCGGTGCATCCGAACGATCACGTCAATCTCGGCCAGTCCTCGAACGACACCATCCCGACCGCGATCCATGTCGCCGCCGTGCTGGAACTGCGCGAGACGCTGCTGCCGGCGCTGAAGGGGCTGGCCAAGCAGATCGAGCGCAAGGCGAAGGCGCTGGGCGGCATCACCAAGACCGGTCGCACCCACCTGATGGATGCGATGCCGCTGCGCTTCGACCAGGAACTCGGCGGCTGGGCGGCGCAGATTCGCGCCGGCAGCGCCCGGATCAAGGCCAGCCTGCCGCGCCTGGAACGGCTGGCGCAGGGCGGCACGGCGGTCGGCACCGGCATCAACGCCCATCCGAAGTTCGCCGCGAAGTTCGCCAGGCGGCTGGCGAAGCGCTGCGGCGTGCCATTCAAGCCGGCGCCGGATTTCTTTGCCGCGCTGTCGTCGCAGGACGCGGCGGTGGAGATGTCGGGCCAGCTGAAGGCCCTGGCAGTCAGCCTGATGAAGATCGCCAACGACCTGCGCTGGATGAACTCCGGGCCGCTCGCGGGCCTTGGCGAGATCCGCCTGCCGGCACTGCAGCCAGGCTCGAGCATCATGCCGGGCAAGGTCAACCCGGTGATCCCCGAGGCGGTGGCGATGGTCTGCGCCAAGGTCATCGGTGCCGATGTGACGATCACCGTCGCCGGCCAGAGCGGCAATTTCCAGCTCAACGTGATGCTGCCGCTGATCGGCCACGAACTGCTGCAGTCGATTGCCCTGCTGGCGCAGGCCGCGACCCTGCTCGGTGACAAGGCGATCGCCGGCTTCGAGGTCGATGAAACGGCGATCGCGGCGGCGCTGGCGAAGAACCCGATCCTGATCACCGCGCTCAATGCGGTGATCGGCTACGAGCGCGGGGCGGCGATCGCCAAGCAGGCCTACCGGGAGCGCCGTGCGGTGATCGACGTGGCGCTGGAACAGACGAATCTGAGCGCCGACGAACTGGCGGCGCTGCTCGACCCCTCGGCGCTGGCCGAGGGCGGTATCCACGGGCCGGGTGGCGCCGGCGGCTGAATCCTCACGACATGACTTCCACTGCAGAACTGATGCTGTATCGCGCCTCGCCGGAATTCGGCCCGTTCAACACCTGGGACGTGCCGCATTTCGACCCGCTGGGCAGCGTTGAGAAGGTTGCGGCGGCGATCCGCCACCTCTACGCCGAACCGCTGCGCTGGAGCCGTTATGCGGAGACCGGCTGGGTGTTCGCCGAAGGGCAGGACGCCGGCAAGCCGGTCGACCTGATGTTCCGCGCGGCCGGCCATGGCGAGGTCGACTATCTGGTGGTCCGCAAGGCCGACGGCCCGGCGCTGGTCCGGCTGCTGGAAGCGCTGGCGCTGAACTTCGTCTTCGATCCGGCGCGCAACAAGTACCTGGACCCGTATCGCTGCGACGCCGCCGACCGGCCGCTGGTGGCGAAGGGCGTCTACGAGCTGACCGCCGCACGTCGGCCGGCACGCGAGCACTGAGGCAACGTCGCGGAATGGCGGCGGCTCGCCGCTGAGGATCCCGGTGCGGCCCGACCGGGTCAGTAAGGCCGCGTCGCCGTGATCCCTCAGGGCAGCAGCACCGATGCGCCCTGCGTCTGCCGCGATTCCAGCGCGCGATGGGCGGCGGCGGCTTCGCGCAGCGGCCAGCGCTGTCGGACCTGCGGCTCAATGATGCCGCTGGAGACCGCCGCGAACACCGCTTCGGCAGCCGTGTCGAGCTCGGTGCGGGTCGCCGTGTAGTGGGCCAGCGTCGGGCGCGTGAAGAACAGCGAGCCCTTGTCGGCCAGCAGCACCGGCTCGAACGGCGGGGCCTTGCCGGAGGCATTGCCGAACGACACGAACAGGCCGCGCGGCCGCAGGCTGTCGAGCGATCCCTCGAAGGTGTCCTTGCCGACCGAGTCGTAGACCACGTCGACGCCGCGGCCGCCGGTCAGCCGGCGCACTTCGCCGGCCACGTCCTGTTCGCGATACAGGATCACCTCGTCGCAGCCGGCCGCGCGCGCCTGCGCTGCCTTGTCGGCCGATCCGGCGGTGCCGATCACCCGCGCGCCGAGCCGCCGTGCCCATGGCACCAGCGCCGATCCGACCCCGCCGGCCGCTGCATGGACCAGCAGCGTTTCACCGGGCTGCACCCGATGGGTCAGGTGCAGCAGGTAGTAGGCGGTCATGCCCTTGAGCATCAGCGCGGCGGCGGCTTCGTCCGACACCGCATCCGGCACCTTGACCAGCCGGCTGGCCGCGACGTTCCGGCAGGGCGCGTAGGCGCCGAGCGGCCCGGTGCCATAGGCGACGCGATCACCGACCGCAAAGCCGGACACGCCGGGCCCCAGTGCCTCGACGACGCCGGCCGCTTCCTGGCCCAGACCATGCGGCAGCGGTGCCTGATAGACGCCGGCGCGGAAGTAGGT
>CAYPJK010000494.1:498-2513 GCA_964411025.1 uncultured Nevskia sp. | reverse complement strand
GCTTCGCGACCGCCTGCGCAGTCCGGTCGTCGCCTCGCCGCTGTTCATCATTTCCAATCCGGACCTGGTGATTGCCCAGTGCAAGGCCGGCGTCGTCGGCTCGTTTCCGGCGCTGAACGCGCGGCCGGCCGAAGAACTCGGCAAGTGGCTCGCCCGAATCAACGAGGAACTGGACCGCCACAACCAGGCCCACCCGGATCGCCCGGCAGCGCCGTACGCGGTGAACCAGATCGTCCACAAGTCGAACAACCGGCTGGAGCACGACCTGGAGATGTGCGTGAAGTACAAGGTGCCGATCGTCATCACCTCGCTCGGCGCCCGGGTCGATGTCAACGAGGCGATTCATTCGTACGGCGGCATCACCCTGCACGACATCATCAACAACAAGTTCGCGAAGAAGGCGATCGAGAAAGGTGCCGATGGCCTGATCGCGGTCGCCGCCGGTGCCGGCGGCCATGCCGGTACCCAGTCTCCGTTCGCGCTGATCCAGGAAATCCGCGAGTGGTTCGACGGCCCGCTGCTGCTGTCCGGCTCGATCGCCAGCGGCAGTTCGATCCTGGCCGCGCAGGCGATGGGTGCCGACCTCGGCTACATCGGCTCGGCGTTCATCGCCACCACCGAAGCCAACGCCGACGAGCGTTACAAGCAGTGCATCGTCGACTGCGGCGCCGATGACATCGTTTACTCCAACCTGTTCACCGGCGTGCACGGCAACTACCTGCGGCCGTCGATCGTCGCCGCCGGGCTGGACCCGGACAAGCTGCCGGAATCGGACCCGAGCAAGATGGATTTCGGCTCCGGCGGCAACACCGACGCCAAGGCCTGGAAGACCATCTGGGGCTGCGGCCAGGGCATCGGTGCCGTGAAATCCGTGACCAGCGCCGGCGAGCTGGTCGACCGCCTGGAGCGCGAATACCTCGCCGCACGCAGCCGCCTGCTGGCGGCCTGAGGCGAGGCGGGCGAGGTCATGGCGCTGTCGCACGCGATCCTGGTGTCGCTGCTCGACCGGGCGCACTCCGGCTATGACCTCGCCAAGCGTTTCGATCAGACCGTCGGCTTCTTCTGGCCGGTCAGCCACCAGCAGATCTACCAGGAGCTGCACAAGCTGGCGGCGGCGGGCCGGGTGCAGGCCGAGACCGTCGCCCAGAGCGAGCGGCCGAACCGGATCGTCTACCAGCTGACCGAGGCCGGCCGGCAGCTGATCGACCAGTGGCTGACCGAGGCCACCGAGCCGCCGGCGTTCAAGGAGGAACTGCTGGTCAAGCTGTTCGCGCTGGACGATGACAACCGCGACATGCTGCTGGCCGAAATCAGCAGCCGCCGGCAACGGCACGCCGAAAGGCTGGCGCGCTACGAAGCGATCATGGCCGAGCATTACCCCAACCCTGCGGCGCTCAATGCCCGCCGGCGCGGCCGTTACCTGGGCTTGCGCATGGGCATCCTGACCGAGCGCACGACGCTCGCCTGGTGCGATGAAGCGCTGGCGCTGCTGGATCTGCCAGCGGGCTGAAGCTCGGCAGCGTCCCGTTTTCTTCTTCTCGATCGACACCGACATGGCTGCCTACCAAGCTCCGCTGCGCGACATGGCCTTCGTGATCCACGACCTGCTGGAGGCCGGCCAGTACCTGCGCCAGATGCCGGCATTTGCCGAGATCGAGCCGGACCTGTTCGACAGCGCGCTGTCCAGCGCTGCGCGTTTCGCCGAAGACGTGCTGGCACCGCTGAATGCCGGCGGCGACGCCATCGGCTGTCAGCTGGAGGATGGCGCAGTCCGCACGCCGCCGGGCTTCGCCAATGCCTACCGGCAGTTCATCGACGCCGGATGGCCGACCTTGAGCTGCGCGCCGGAACATGGCGGGCAGGGTTTTCCGTCGCTGGCCCATTCGGCGGTCGTCGAACTGCTGAACGGCGCCAACCAGAGCTGGACGATGACACCGATCCTGTCGTACGGCGTCTACCGGATTGTCAGCCAGCACGCATCGCCAACGTTGCAGGCGCGCTGGCTGCCGGCGATC
>CAYPJK010000494.1:0-488 GCA_964411025.1 uncultured Nevskia sp. | reverse complement strand
TGCTGACCGAAGCGCATGCCGGCAGCGATCTCGGCCTGCTGCGCAGCACGGCGCTGTCCGATCCGGCACATGACCTGCCCGACGCGCCGGCCTACCGCCTGCGCGGCAGCAAGATCTTCATCTCCGGCGCCGACCACGACTGGACCGAAAACATCGTCCACATGGTGCTTGCGCGGCTGCCCGATGCCCCGCCCGGCGTGCGCGGCATTTCGCTGTTCCTGGTGCCGAAACGGCTCGAGGACGGCAGCCGCAACCGGGTGGAGGTCACCCACGTCGAGCACAAGATGGGCCTGCGCGGCAGCCCGACCTGCTCGGTGACGCTGGACGACGCCCGTGGCTGGCTGGTCGGCAGGCCGCACCAGGGATTGGCGGCGATGTTCATCCTGATGAATGACGCGCGGCTGAATGTCGGGGTGCAGGCCGTGGCGGTGGCACAGGGGGCCTATGACGCGGCGCTTGCTTACGCGCGCGAACGACTGCAGATGCGG
>CAYPJK010000493.1:2158-2515 GCA_964411025.1 uncultured Nevskia sp. | reverse complement strand
GGGTATGCCGACGGTTGCATCGGCGGCTGCAAGTTCGATCCGACGCAGAACAGCTACAGCGCGCGCGCCACCATCGCGCGCCAGTCCGGGGGCAAGCGCCTGTTCGCCCAGTTCGATCCGCCGGACGCCGACAAACCCGGCAAACCCGCTGCGGCCTGCCTGACGCCCGCCAGCGCACGCGACAGCCAGGTGGCGATGCTGAAGTGGCGCGCGCCGGACAACGGCGGTTCGCCAATCACCGGCTACAAGATTTTCCGTGGCGCATCGCCGGACAAGCTGAAGAAAATCGCCGAAACCAAGGTGGCCACCGCCTACGCCGACCGCGGCGCTCCCGCGGGCGAGGTGTTCTATCAGGTC
>CAYPJK010000493.1:0-2148 GCA_964411025.1 uncultured Nevskia sp. | reverse complement strand
CAACAAGACCGGCGACGGCGCGGCCAGCAACACGCTGCAGCTGCCGGTGGGCGAGATCCCGCTGCCGGAGAACGTCTGCGTGACGCCGGGTGTGACGCTGATCATCGACCCGTCCGATGACTCGCGCACCCAGCTGCCGCAGTACGACGTGCAGAGCCTGAAGGTGGCGGAGCCTTCGGACATGGAGGGCAAGATGCTGCTGACGCTGAAGATCAACAGCCTGTCGCCGCAGCCGCCGCCGTCCTCGATCTGGGAAGTGCGTTTCACCGTCGACGACAACAACTCGTTCTTCGTCGGCATGGAGACCACGCGCGGCACGCCGCGTTTTGTCTACGGCACCATCGGCGTCACCAGCCTGGTGGCCACCACGGCGTCGGCGTACAAGATCCTGGGCGATCTGGAGCCGGGAAGCGGGTTCACGCCCGACGGCACCATCACCCTGGTGCTGGACAAATCCAAGCTGGCCGGGTCGTTTGACATCAGTCCCGGACGCCGCCTGATCACGTCCGCGTTCGCGCGGGCCTTGACCACCGACCCGGTGAACGCGGCCGCGACCTCGTTCGACCCGACCGGCACGGTCGGCTATTTCCTGCGGCAGGCGGATTGCAGTTCACTGAGCGTGGACGAGAGGTCGGTGCCGTATCGCGACGCCGGCACCTGAGCGGGACGTGGATCCATTGAAGGAGTGCGGACATGCGTAAGCTTCTGGTGCTGTTGTGCGTGGGCTTGCTTCTGGCCGGTTGCCGCAATCGTGACGGCGAGGGCAAAAGCACGGGCGGGGGCACGCCGGGCCCCGGTCCCGGCCCGACACCGCCGACCTACGATGTCAGCATCACGCGCACCACCTACGGCATTCCGCACGTCAAGGCGGCCAATTACAGCAGCCTCGGCTACGGCCTGGGCTATGCGTTCGCCGAGGACAATCTCTGTGTGCTGATGGAGGACCTCGTCACCATCCGTGGCGAGCGCAGCAAGTACTTCGGCCCCAACGGCACCTACACCTTGCAGGCGGCCGGCGGCACCTCCGGCAACGTCGACAGCGACTTCTTCTGGAAATTCATCGCCGATGCCGCCGCGGTCAAGCGGCAGAAGGATGCCGCCCTGCCCGAAGCCGCCGCCGCCACCCGCGGCTACAAGGACGGCTTCAACCGCTACATCCGTGAACTCAAATCCGGCGGGCACGGCGGTCGCCATCAATCCTGCCGCAACGCGCCCTGGCTGGCGGAAATCAGCGAAGACGACATGTACCGCCGCTACGTGCGGCTCGGCGTGCTGGCCTCGTCGTCGGTGTTCGTGCCCGGCATCGCGCAGGCGCAGCCGCCGCCGCTGAATGCGCCACTGCCCGCCGCCTTGAGCCGGGATCAGATCATCGCACTGGGCAAGGCCGACCCCGGTCCGCTCAAGTACTTCGATCCCGATCAGCGCTTCGGCAGCAACATGGCGTCGATCGCGCCGGCCTTCAGCGAGACCGGCTACCCGATCCAGTTCATCAATCCACATTTTCCCTGGCAGGGCACCGAGCGCCTGTGGCTGGCGCACATGACCATCCCCGGCACGCTCGACATCGAAGGCGTGGCGCTGCATGGCGTTCCCGCCGCCTTGATCGGGTTCAACGACAAGTTCGCCTGGAGCCATACCGTCTCGACCGCGTACCGCTTCACGTTCTATGAACTGACCCTGGTGCCGGGCGATCCGACGCGCTACATCGTCGATGGCGCCGTCAAGTCGCTGGTGGCCACGCCGCTGGAGATCGAGGTGAAGCAGGACGACGGCTCCTTGACCACGATGACCCGCACCTTGTACCGGTCGGAGTACGGGCCGATGGTCGGCCTCAAGGTCAGTGGCGTCGACATCCTGCCGTGGACGCCGCTGAAGGCCTACGGACTGCGCGACGCCAACCTCGAGAACGACCGCCTGATCAATCAGTTCTTCCGCTGGAACAAGGCGCAGTCGCTGGCGGAGTTCAAGGCGCTGCACAAAAGCGTGCTCGGCGTGCCGTGGGTCAACACCACCGCGACCGGCCCCGGCGGCAATGCGTACTACGGTGATGTCACCGTGGTGCCGAACGTGACCGACGCCAAGGTGCAGCAGTGCGCCACCAGCGTGCAGGCCCAGGCGCTGGCGGTGCTCAGCCCCGGGTTGCCGCTG
>CAYPJK010000492.1:0-2520 GCA_964411025.1 uncultured Nevskia sp. | reverse complement strand
TGCGGCTCTGGCCCGTGGTGCGCTGGAACCGGCGGCTGAAGCGTTCGATCTGGCGCTGGCGATCAGCCCGGGCGATGCCGAGGCCCGCCGTGGCCAGACCCGCGTCAGCCGCTTCCCGGCGGTCCAGGTGCAGTTGCAGAACGCCGCCAGTGCCGAAGCACGCGGCGATCTGGCCGCTGCCGCCTCGGCCTGGCGCGAAGCGCTGAAGCTCGATCCGGACACCGACGCCGCCCGCAGCGGGCTGGCCCGGCTGGACGCCGCTGCCGCCAGTGCCCGTTTCGGGAAATCGATGGCCGCTGCGCTGGCCGCGCTCGATGGCGGCCAGCTCGATGTTGCCGAGCAAGCCCTGCAGGCTGCCGCCAGCCAGCGGCCGGGCGATGCCGGCGTGGCCGATGCCCGTGCCCGCCTGGCCCGCGCTCGCCGCGAGCAGCAGCTGGCCGCGCTGGAAACCCAGGCCGCTGCCGCCACGCGGGCCGAAAGCTGGGCGGATGCCGTGCGCCATCACGAAGCCGCACTGGCGATCGATCCCAGCCTCGCCAACGCCCAGGCCGGGCTGGCCGCTGCCCGGCCACGGGCGGTGCTGGCCGCGCGGCTCGAAGCCTGGATCGCGCAGCCGGCGCGGCTGGCCAGCGAAGCCGTGCAGGCCGATGCCCGTCAGGGCCTGGCCAGCGCCCGGGCGGTCGCCGCGCCGGGCCCGGTGCTGCAGCAGCAGATCGCCACGCTCGACCGCTTGCTCCGCGACGCCACGACCCCGGTGGCGGTGCGCCTGCAGTCGGACGAGCGCACCGACGTCACCGTCTACAAGGTCGGGCCTCAGGGCCGCTTCAAGGACAAGCAACTGCAGCTGCGGCCCGGCCGGTACACGGCCGTCGGCGCCCGGCCCGGCTATGTCGACGTGCGGGTGGAGTTCGACGTCGCGCCCGATGGCGCCGCGTCGCCGGTGCAGATCCGCTGCGAGGAAAAGCTGTGAGCACCGACCGCGACGCCCTGATCCAGCCGGCCGCGTACCGACCGCCGGGCAGCACCGGCCCCACGCCATCCGGCGCGCCGCGCGGCCCGCGCTCGTCTGCCTGGCGGCTGATCGCCGCGGCGGTGGCGCTGCTGCTGCCGATCGGCTGGTTCCTGCTGACGGCACGCGCCGTGTCGATCGAGGTCGATCCGCCACCGGAGCGGCTGACGATCCGCGGCGGCCTGTCGCTGCCGCTCGGCGATCACGTCCTGCTGCGCAGCGGCCAGTACCGGCTGCATGCGGAAAAGGAAGGCTATCGGCCGCTTGATGCCGAACTGGCGATCGCCGACGACAGCACCGTGGCCCGGTTCACGATGGACAAGCTGCCGGGCCGGCTGAAGCTGGTTTCGACACCGGTAGCGGCGATCAGCATCGATGGCCAGCCAGCCGGCAGCACGCCCCAGGAGGCGCTGGAGCTGTCGGCCGGCCGGCACCAGCTGAGCCTGACCGCGCCGCGTCACCAGCCGCAGCAGGTCGATATCGACATCGAAGGCCTTGGCACGCTGCAGACGCTGACGGTCGAGCTGAAGCCCGGCTGGGCACCGATCACGGTTTCCTCGCGGCCGGCCGGTGCCGAGGTCCGTATCGCCGGCCAGCCGCAGGGCACGACACCGGCCCGGCTGGAACTGGGCGCCGGTGCGGTGGAACTGGAGTTTCGCCTGCCCGGTTACAAGCCGCGCCGGCTGCCGATCCTCGTGGTCGCCAACCAGCCACAGACGCTGCCGGAAGTGCTGCTGGAATCCGCCGATGCCACGGTGCAGCTGAGCAGCACGCCAGCCGGGGCCTCGGTGACGGTCGATGGCGCGTTCCGCGGCCGCACGCCGCTGGCGGTGAGTCTGACGCCGGACGCGCCGCACACGTTGGTGCTGAGCCGCGACGGTCACGAGAACGCCGAGGCACGCGTGACCCTGGCGGCCGAGGAACGGAAATCGCTGGCGCTGAACCTGAAGCCGATCCTCGGCGTGCTGAAACTGAGCGTGACGCCGGCCGACGCGGTGCTGCGCGTCGACGGTGACATCCGGCCGCTCGGCGATGGCCCGTTGGAACTGGCCGCGACCACGCACCGCATCGAGGTCACCAAACCCGGCTTCCGTCCGTACGGCGGCGACATCACGGTGCGGCGCGGGGTCGACCAGAAGCTCGACATCGTGCTGCAGAGCGAGGCGGAGCTGAAAGCCGTCGCCCATCCGGCGCTGATCAGCAGCGCCACCTTGGGCCTGCGGCTGCGCAAGATCGCGCCCGGCAGCTTCACCATGGGCACGCCGCGCTCGGACCAGGGCCGGCAGGCCAACGAGGTGCAGCGCGCCGTGCGGCTCACCCACCCGTTCTACCTGGCGACCACCGAAGTCACCAACGCCCAGTACCGGCAGTTCCGCAGCGGCCACAGCTCCGGCATCGTGGCCCGCGCCTCGCTCGACAACGAAAGCTACCCGGTGGTGCGTGTCAGCTGGGAGGACGCGGTGGCGTTCTGCAACTGGCTCAGCGGCAAGGACGGCCTGCCGGCGGCGTAC
>CAYPJK010000491.1:0-2524 GCA_964411025.1 uncultured Nevskia sp. | reverse complement strand
CCGATGTGCCCGACCAGGCGAACATTGCCCGCGGATTCGGCGCCGAGGGGATCGGGTTGTGCCGAACCGAGCATATGTTTTTTGCGGAAGACCGCATCACGATCATGCAGAAGATGATCCTGGCCCGGACACGCGAGGACCGCGAACGGTATTTGGAACAACTGCTTCCCTTGCAGAAGCAGGACTTCCTTGGCCTGTATCGCGAGATGAAGGGGTACCCGGTCACCATTCGGCTGCTTGATCCGCCGTTGCACGAGTTCCTGCCGCGTCGTGAAGAGTTGATGGTCGAGATCGCCAAACTTGAGTTGACCGGTGGGAATCAATCGGCGCTAGACGAAAAGCGGGCTCTCTTGGCGCGTGTGGAGGAATTGCACGCAGTCACTCCTATGCACGGTCTGCGCGCGTGCCGACTCGGCCTCGCAGCGCAGTACGGCCGGCCGCCGGATCACCGGCACGACACCGATGCGGCTCAGCCGCACGACGGTGCCGCGGCCGCCGCTGGCCGGCGCGCTGCTGCCGCCATCGGCGTTGCGCGTGAGCTTGCGACGGCCGGCGGCCGGGCCGGTGGCGGACGGGGTGAGTTTCATCGCGCGGACCTCAGGCCTGGGTGCCGCCGACGGTCATGTTGTCGAGCTTCAAGGTCGGCTGGCCGACGCCGACCGGCACGCTCTGGCCGTCCTTGCCGCAGGTGCCGACGCCGGTGTCGAGCTTCAGGTCATTGCCGACCATCGACACCCGGCTCATCGCTTCCGGGCCGTTGCCGATCAGCGTCGCGCCCTTCACCGGCCGGGTCACCTTGCCGTCCTCGATCAGGTAGGCCTCGCTGGCCGAGAAGCTGAAGTTGCCGTTGGTGATGTCGACCTGGCCGCCGGCGAAATTGACCGCGTACAGGCCCTTCTTGACCGAGGCGATGATCTCCGCCGGGTCGCTCTGCCCGGGCAGCATGTAGGTGTTGGTCATGCGCGGCATCGGCAGATGCGAGAACGATTCGCGGCGGCCGTTGCCGGTCGGCGCCATGCCCATCAGCCGGGCATTGAGCTTGTCCTGCAGGTAGCCGCGCAGGATGCCGTTCTCGATCAGGGTGGTGCACTGGGTGGCGGTGCCTTCGTCGTCGAGCGTCAGGCTGCCGCGCCGGCCCGGCAGCGTGCCGTCGTCGACGATCGTGCACAGCGGGCTCGCCACTTTCTGGCCGATGCGGTTCGAATACGCCGAGGTGCCCTTGCGATTGAAGTCGCCTTCCAGCCCGTGGCCGACCGCCTCGTGCAGCAGGATGCCGGGCCAGCCGGCGCCGAGCACCACGGTCATCGCGCCCGCCGGGGCCGGTCCGGCCTCCAGCAGCATCAGGGCCTGGCGCACGGCTTCGGCGGCATAGCGTTCGGCGGCGTCGCCGCCGAAGAAATCGCCGTAACTGCCCCGCCCGCCGCCGCCGCTGCCGGCCTGCTCGCGGCGGCCATTGGCTTCCGCGATCACGGTGACATTCATCCGCACCAGCGGCCGCACGTCCGCCGCCAAGGTGCCGTCGGCAGCGGCGACCAGCACGATGTCGTGAGTCGCGGCCAGCGACACCATCACCTGGGTGATGCGCGGGTCGATCGCGCGGGCCGCTGCGTCGGCGCGCTTCAGCAGCGCGAGCTTCTGCTCGGTCGGCCAGCTGTCGAGCGGGCTCGCCGCCGGGTACAGCGCCGGGCGCGAGGCCGGGACGACATGACCGAGCGAGCCGGTCTGGCCGTGGCGGACGATTGCCGTCGCCGCGCCCGAGGCATCGACCAGCGCCGGCAGGCTCAGCTCGTCGGAATAGGCGAAGCCGGTCTTCTCGCCGCCGATCGCGCGCACGCCGACGCCCTGCTCGGTGTGATTGGCGCCGGACTTGACGATGCCGTCCTCGAAGAACCAGGACTCCGACACCGAGTTCTGGAAGTACAGGTCGGCAGCGTCGATGCCCGGCTTCATCAGGCCGGACAGCACGCGCTGGATCGCGCCTTCATCGAGCGCGGCGGGTGCCAGCAGGGTGGCGGAAGCAAGATCGAGGGCGGTGGTCATGTCGGCAGGCGAATAGGAAAGGGGTGCAGTGTGAACGTGGACAGCGATCGGCGGGCGCGGCGGGCGCTCAGACGCCGATGCGCCGCTGCGACAGGTTCGGGAAGCTGGCGCGCAGCGCCTGCAGCGCGGCCAGGTCGACAGCAGCGGTGGCCAGCCCTTCGCCGGCCTCGCGACAGGCCAGCCGCTCGCCCCAGGGGCCGACGATCATCGAATGGCCCCAGGTCTGGCGGCCGCCGGCATGGCTGCCGGTTTCGCCCGGCGCGATTACATAGCACTGGTTCTCGATCGCCCGGGCCCGCAGCAGGATTTCCCAGTGCACCTCGCCGGTCCTGGCGGTGAACGCCGCCGGCACGCAGAGGATTTCCGCGCCCATGCCCGCCAGCTGCCGGTACAGCTCCGGGAAGCGCAGGTCGTAGCAGACCGACAGGCCGAGCCGGCCGGCCGGCGTGTCGATCACCGCGAAGCCGGCCGGATCGCCGTGGGC
>CAYPJK010000490.1:0-2528 GCA_964411025.1 uncultured Nevskia sp. | reverse complement strand
TAGTTGTTGCCGGGGATCTGTGGCACCTGATGCTTCGGCCGGAACTTGGCGAACGCGGCCAGCCTCTGGCCGGCGGTCTTGGCACGATTGGCTTCGAGCAGGATCTTGCGCAGGCCTTCGCCAACGCCGATCGGCGCATCCGACGCGGTATCGACACCAGCGCCGATGCCGCTTTCGATCTGGCCGAGGGCGATCTTGCTGCCGACCGTCATCACCGTTTCCAGGCTGGTGCCGCAGGCCTGCTGCAGGTCATAGGCGGGCGTCTCGGCCGACAGGCCCGACGACAGCACGCATTCGCGGGTCAGGTTGAAATCGCGCGAGTGCTTGAGCACCGCGCCGGCCGCCACTTCACCGAGGCGCTCGCCGTGCAGCTGGTACTTGTCGACCACGCCCTTCAGCGTGGCGGTCAGCATGTCCGAGTTGCTGCGCGTGGCGTTGGCGCCGTTGGAACGGGCGAACGGTATGGGGCTGCCGCCAAGGATGGCGACCTTGCGGCCGTAGGGTTTCATCGAGGAATTCTCCGAGCGAGGCGGGGGCGGTGGGCGGCAACCCTCGGACATCGGGTCGCGGCCGGAGACCGCATATTGCGGCGCAACATTCTAGCGCCACAGCCATCAAAGTTTACAAGTGTTTACTTTGTGACTTCCCCGCCTGGCGCCTGACCAGGCGCCGCCGCCGTTCAGAGCAGTTCGGTGCTGGCCACGACCGGCCGGTTCTCGCGGCTGCCGCGCATCGTCTTGCCGGGCTGGGTCGGGTCGTTCGGCGAAATCAGCACGTGGTCGTCGTGCACGGCGACCAGCGTGCCGACGAACGGAAAGTCGTCGAAGCGATCCGGAATCCGGTAGCTCACCACGTCGCCCGGCTTGAACTGCGTGGCGTCGAGGCTGAAACGGAACGGGCAGGCGCCGCCGCCCTCGGGGTTCAGATGCTGCATGGCGGTGATCCTCGGGATGCCGGTGCGGGTTCGGCTGCCGCCATTGCGCCAGCCGGACGGGACCTAGTGCTGGTCGGTCGGCATCCTCAGCACCAGCCCCTCGTGGGCGTCGCTCAGTTCGATCTGACAGGCCAGCCGGCTGAACGGTGTCGAGCCATCGGTCAGCGCCAGCATTTCCGATTCGATGCCCGGTTTGGCCGGGCCGATGCGGTCCAGCCAGTTCTGGTCGACCCAGACATGGCAGGTGCCGCAGGCGGCCACGCCGCCGCAGTCGCCGTCGATGCCGGGAATGCGGTGGCTGACGGCGGTCTGCATCGCCGATTCGCCGCAGGTGGCGTCGACGATGTGCTCGACGCCGGTGGAGGTGATGTAGGTGATCTTGGGCATGGGATGTCTCGGAATTCGGGGCGGAGGGCTCAGGCGTGCAGCCGGGCCTGGATGTCGAGGTAGCCGTGGATCAGGTTCGACGGCACGCGCACCGGTTCGCCGACCACTTCGACCCGCGAGTAGCGCTTCAGCATCTCCTCCCACAGCACCCGGATCTGCAGCTCGGCCAGACGGTTGCCGAGGCAGCGGTGGATGCCGAAGCCGAACGACAGGTGGCGGCGGGCGTTCGGGCGGTCGACGATGAAGTCGTGCGGCCGCTCGATCACCTCCTCGTCGCGGTTGCCGGACAGGTACCACATCACCACCTTGTCGCCCTTCTTGATCTGCTGGCCACGGAACTCGACGTCCTCGATCGCGGTACGGCGCATGTGCGAGATCGGCGTCTGCCAGCGGATCACTTCCGGCACCAGGCTGGCGAGCAGCGACGGGTCGGCCTTGGCCTTGGCGAACTCGGCCGGGTACAGATGGGCGGCCATCGCGCTGCCGGACATCGAGCTGCGCGTGGTGTCGTTGCCGCCGACGATCAGCAGCACCAGCATGCCGATGAAGTCGGTCGGGCTCAGGCCCTGCATCGCCGGCGAGTGGGCCAGCATCGAGATCAGATCGGACTTCGGCGGCTGCGCCTTGCGCAGGTCCCAGAGGTTCTGGAAATAGGCCAGGCACTCCATCAGTTCGTTGGTGCGCTGTTCCCAGGTGTCGACCAGGCCGTAGCCCGGACGGGTGGTGACGATGTCGCTCCAGCGGGTCAGCTTGGCGCGTTCGTCGAACGGGAAGTCGAGCAGCGTCGCCAGCATCATCGTGGTCAGCGGGATCGCCACCTGCTCGACCCAGTTGAACAGGGTGCCGACCGGCAGGCTGTCGAACAGGTCGCTGGTGCGGCTGCGGATCAGGCTTTCGAAGCGCAGCAGGTTGGCCGGCGCCACGATCGGGCTGACCGCCATCCGGTGGATGTCGTGCGTGGGCGGGTCCATGCCGAGGAAGTTCGGCAGCGAGATGCCGCCTTCGACCGCGTTCAGCGTGGTGTCGTCGAGCACGAAGCTGCCGTTCGTATGGTCCGACGAGAACTGCCGGTGGTTGGTGTCGATCGCGACGATGTCGTGGAACTTGGTGATCGACCAGTAGCCGCCGTAGAGGCTGTCCTTGCACCAGTGCACCGGCGCTTCGCGGCGCAAGCGCTCGAAGTACGGCGCCAGCGCTTCCTGCTGGT
>CAYPJK010000489.1:0-2529 GCA_964411025.1 uncultured Nevskia sp. | reverse complement strand
GAACAGGATGTCGCGCGGCTCCAGGTTGGTCAGCAGCGCGGCCAGATCGCCCGCCTTTTCCAGCACCGGACCGGAGGTCTGCCGCAAGTTGACGCCGAGCTCGGCGGCCAGGATGTGTGCCAGCGTCGTCTTGCCCAGCCCCGGTGGGCCGAAGATCAGGACGTGGTCGAGTGCCTCGGCGCGCGCCCGGGTGGCGCTGATGGCAATGCCCATCTGCTCGCGGACAGCCGGCTGGCCGACGTAGTCCTCGAGTCGCTGCGGGCGGATCGCGCGGTCGACGCGCTCTTCGTCGCTGCGGGCGCCAGCGGAAATCAGCCGTTCGGGCGGGAGGTCGTCAATCGGGGCGGAGGGCTTGCGCGGCATGGCCGGCATTGTAGTCGGACTGCTCCCGGCAACGGCCGTCCGGTGGCCGTGCGGTTCAGCCCGGCGAGTAGCGCACCGACAGCAGCTCCAACTCCGCCTCGCCGCCGGGAAGGGTCAGCTTCACCACCTCGCCTTCGCCGCGCTTCAGCAGCGCCTTGGCCAGCGGCGAATCGATGGAAATGTAGCCGCGCGCCGGGTCGATCTCATCCGGACCGACGATCCGGTAGCGCCGCTCCTCGCCATCGGCGTCGGCGACATCGATCCAGGCACCGAAATACACGCGGCGCGGATCGCTGGGCGCGCTGTCCACCACCTTCAGCTCCGGCAGCCGAGTCTGCAGGTAGTGCACCCGGCGATCGATCTCGCGCAGCTCTTTCTTGCGATAGATGTACTCGGCGTTCTCCGAGCGATCGCCCTCGGCGGCTGCCGCCGACAGCGCCCGCACCACTTCCGGTCGGCGCACCCGCCACAGCTGGTCGTACTCGGCACGCAGCCGCTCGGCGCCCTCGGCGGTGATGTACGGCGCGCTTCTCGGCGGCGGCTCGCGATAACGGCTCACCGGCAATACCTGCTGGGCTCAGTCATCGTCCGGCGGGTTCTGCAGACTTTCGTGGACGATGGCGATGAACTGAGGCCCGCTGATCGCCCCCTGCCCCCAGACCGCGTCGAAGGCCGCGGTCGGCGGCGCGTCCTGCTGGATCTTCGCCAGCCCGTCGCCGCGCAGCATGGCCTGGCGTACCGCATTGCGGATGGTCGCCAGCATGTCGCGGTAAGCGATCAGCGCGTCGCGATCCAGCGCCGGGCCGCGCTGCGGCAGGTAGCGCGTGTCCGGCGTGCCGAGATTGACCAGCCGGCCGATCGCGGCGATCAGGCCGGCGATCGAGCCGCCCTGGCCAACATCGATATCCGGATACTGGCCCGGCGTCAGCAGCCCCCCGAGATGCACGGTGCTGGCGGCTGGCAGCAGCACCGCGCTGGCGCCGGAGACGAGACCGCTCGGGACCCGGAAGATGCCGATCTCCTCGCCGTTGAACGCGAAGCTGTCGCCGCTGGCGAAGACGATCATCGGCCGCGTCGCCGCCGCCTCGGTCTTATAAGGCTTGCGCGCCTCGCGCTTCAGCAGCGCCGCCACCGAGCTGCGCACCGTCGCCCCCTCGCGGTGCAGCACGGCGGCGCCCTCACCAGTCGCCGACAGCGCGGCGTCATCCGGATCGGTGTCGATCACCAGACGCGGCACCGCTTCTCCTAGCGCGGCGACGGTGCCGGGATCGAGCCGGCCGTCGAAGCTGCCGATCAGCAGAAGGCCGTCCGCGCCCTGGAGCGCGGTGACGTTGCCGCTGTCCCCGACAATCACCGAGACGCCGTCAGGCAGCGCACGCAGCGCCAGCGGCAGCATCAACAGCGCGCCAGCGGCCAGCGTCAGCAGCGGCCTGGGTAGCACCCGCCGGCGACCGGCCGGCACGCGATCACATCGCTTCATTTGAGCAGGGCGGTCATCCGGGCGATGCGCTCGGCCTGGATGCGGTTGAGGTTGCGGAAAACGGTCGCCGCAATCGCGGGATAGCGCTCGCGCAGGCGCTCCAGATCCTGGGAATTGAACCGCAGCAGCCGGACCGGCGTCGTGCTGTCGACACTCGCCGTGCGCCGCTGGCCGAAGTAGCCGGTCTCGCCGATCACCGCACCGCGAGTCATCGTCGACAGCACCAGCCGTTCCTCGTGACGTTCGACAGTGGCCTCGACGCCGCCGTCGATCACCACATAGATGTCGCGCGACAGGTCGCCCTCCTGGATGATCCGGCTCCCGGCCGGGTGGCGTTCCAGCCGCGACATCAGCGCGAACAGTCGGGCCTGGCGCATCGACAGCCCGGACAGCAACGGAATGGTGTGCTGCGGGCTCTTGCCGAGATCGAGCCGCAGCAGGTCCCACAAGGTGACGATGCGCAGCCGCGAGCCGAGCGCCGGCGTCAAGGTCATGTCGGCGATCCAGGCGACGAACAGCGTCCACGCGCCCAGCAGTCCGAACTGCACCTGGTTGTTCAACTCCGACGCGGTGAACATCAGGAAGCCGAGACACAGGCAGGCGGTGGCCAGCGTGATCGGCCGCAGCACCGAGTTCAGCGCCAAGCGCACGGCACCCGCTTCCTTGCCCTGCTCGCGGGCATCGCT
>CAYPJK010000488.1:0-2532 GCA_964411025.1 uncultured Nevskia sp. | reverse complement strand
AGCCACCGCCTGCTGCGCCTGCGGCAGGCGTTCGCCGATCGGCTGCAGGCCTGGCTGCCGGGCCATCCGGCGCTGCCGATGGTCGGCGCGCTGACGCTTGGCGATACCTCCGGCCTCGACGAGGACGACTGGCAGGCGTTCCGGCTGACCGGCACCACGCACCTGGTGGCGATCTCGGGCTTCAATGTCGCGATCGTCGCCGGCGTGGTGTTCTGGCTGGTCCGCGCGCTGTGGCGGCTGGGGCCGGCGCGGTGCCTGCGGCTGCCGGCACCGAGCGCGGCGCTGGCGGCCTCGGTGCTGTCAGCGTTCCTGTACGCGCTGCTGGCCGGCTTCGAGCCGCCGGTGCAGCGCGCCGCACTGATGCTCGGCCTGCTGGCGCTGGCCGGCGCCTGGGGCGGACTCGGCACGCCGTCACGCGCGCTGGCGCTGGCCTGGGGGCTGATCGTCGCGCTCGATCCGCTGACGCTGCTGGCACCGGGGCTGTGGCTAAGCTTTGCGGCGGTCGCCGCGATCTTCTACGTCTCGGCCGGACGGCAAGCGCCGCCACCGGCCTGGCGCGCCGCGATCACCGTGCAGCTGATGCTCAGCGTGATGCTCGCGCCGCTGACCCTGTACTGGTTCCAGGGCACCAGCCTGACCGGGCCGCTGGTCAATCTGGTCGCGGTGCCGCTGGCCGCGCTGCTGACCCCGCTGCTGATCGGCGCACTGCTGATGGCGGCGCTGCTGCCGGTCATCGGCCTGCCGCTGCTGCAGCGGGTCGCTGACGTGCTGGCACTGGCACAGGACGGACTGCAGGCACTGGCTGACGCCACGCCGCAGGCCTGGGCGGCCGCCAGCCCGGAGCCCGCTGCGCTGCTGCTGGCCGTGCTCGGCGCCCTGGCGCTGTTTGCGCCGGCCGGCGTGCCGCTGCGCCTGTTCGGCCTGCTGGCGCTGTCGGCACTGGCCTTGCCGCCGCCCCGGCCGATCGAAGAAAGCGGCTTCCGCGCCACCGTGCTCGATGTCGGCCAGGGGCTGGCGGTGGTCGTCCACACCGCGCGGCACACCCTTCTGTACGACGCCGGTCCAGCCTATCCGGGCGGCTTCGACGCCGGCCGCTCGGTGGTGGTGCCGTACCTGCTGCGCAGTGGCGTGCGGAGGCTCGACCGGCTGATCGTCTCGCACGGCGATCTCGATCATCGCGGTGGCGTGCCGGCGGTCACCGCAGCGTTGCGCGTTTCGGAGCGGATCGGTGCCAGCACCGATCAGCCCTGCGTCGCCGGCGAACGCTGGACATGGGACAGCGTCGATTTTGCGCTGCTGGCCGGGCCGGAAGCCGGTCTGTCCGACAACGACGGCTCCTGCGTGCTGCGGATCAGCTTTGCCGGGCAGGCCGTGCTGCTGACCGGCGACATCGAGGCTGCCGGTGAAGCACGACTGCTGCGCGACGCGCCCGACGATTTGCGCGCCGACGTGCTGGTCACGCCGCATCACGGCAGCCGAACCTCGTCGAGTGCGGCCTTCATCGACGCGGTCCGGCCGGCGCTGACCATCCACAGCGCTGGCTGGCACCACCGCTTCGGGCATCCGGCTCGCGAAGTGGTGGCGCGTTACGCCGCGCGCGGGGTGAGGCAGATTGCGACCGGTGACAGCGGCGCTGTCAGCGTCGAATTCGACATGAATGGCCGCCGAACGGACATGGAACGTCGTCGCGCCCGACGGCTATGGTCGACCCCGTCAGATCATTTCTGGTATGACGAAATTCCTAACCGTTCCGAGGCCGCCCGATGACTCGACTGTTGCGCAAGCTGATCCTGACCACCTTGAGCTTGGGCATGTCGATCGCCTGCGCCGCCACTGATCTTGCCGGTACCCGTACCGTGCGCTTGCATGGCCAGGGCGGCGAAGTGAAAGTGCTCGGCACGGTGACCTTCAAGGCGCAGGGCGAGGGCTACGCCTTCGAGTACAGGCTCGATCCGGCCGCGTTCGAGGAAAGATTTCTGGCGATGCGGCCATTCGGCTGCCTCGATGGCGACAAGGTCAGCCTCTGCCACTTCCCCTATGACGCGCCGCAGAAGATCACGGCGGCTGACCTGACCGATCTGGAATACCAGTTCATGTTCTTGCAGAAGCCGCGCGCGTCGGTCAGCCTCGATCCCGCGAACGGCGTCTATTACGAGATGAAGCTGGTCGACGGCCGCATCGAAGGCGTGCTGCGCGAAGTCGATATGAAGCCAATCGTCGCCCCGGACGGCTACCAGGCCCGGCCGATCAAGCGCGCCGACCTGTTCGCGGTCGACATCAGTGGCAAGTGGCTGCCGCGGCTGACGATCGACTAGCTGCCCATAGATCCGAATTCATCCTGCCAGCGCCACCATCGACCCAGAAAAGTGCCCGGGTGAATCCGGACCTACAGAATCGTCGGATTCGGCGCGTCGCCGTAGACGACCTTCGGGTCGAACATCTTTTCGCTCTCCTCGAACTTCAGGACGCGGGTGAAATCGCCTTCGCCGGTCGGGATCGAGCGGTAGAAGCAGGAGCGGTAGCCGACGTGGC
>CAYPJK010000487.1:0-2537 GCA_964411025.1 uncultured Nevskia sp. | reverse complement strand
AGGGCGTGCAGGGCGCTGTCGAGCCACTGCTCGATCTCGCGGTGGATGTCGCTCAGCGCCCACAGCGCCAGGGCTTCGTCGGCGGCCGGGCGCGTGTCGTTTTCGAAGCAGCGCAGGATGCTGGCGGCCGCGCACAGGCGGCCCCAGACGATGGCGAGTTCGCGCTGCACCACGGCGCGCCCGGGCGACGGCGGCAGCCACGGCAGCGCGGTGCTCAGCAATCCGGCGGCGGCGCTGTAGCGGCTGACGCGCCCGTAGTACGCGGCCAGCGGCCCGAACACCGGCGACGGCAGCAGGCGGCCGTGGCTCAATCCCAGCAGCAGCGCACGTGCGGCGCAGGTGGCAGCGTGCTTGGCGTGGTCCATCAGCGCCTGGTCGAAGCGCACCAGCGCCCGTGCCGGATTCTGTTCGGTCAGGCTCTCGCGCAGGGCCTGCACGCCCGGCAGGTTGCGCGCGCGGCGCATCGCCGCCTCGATGCCGGCGTCCACCACCGGCTCGGTGGTCAGGCCCAGCCGTTGCGCCAGCCGCAGCCCGTCGTCGCTGTAGCGGGCGTTGACCAGGCGCAGCGCGGCGCTGTCCAGCTCCGGCATGCAGCGGCGCAGGCACTCCAGCGTGTAGGCGCAGGCGCCGAGCCGGGCCAGCAGCAGGACCTCGTCCTCGCTCTGCGTCGGCTGCAGGCGCAGCCGTGCGCCGGCGTGCTCGGCGAAGGCGGCGATGCGTCCGGCCATCGGTACCGCCGGCGGCGGGATCTCGTCGCCGCGGTCCGGCATCAGGTGGGACAGGGGCACGAACACGTCGCGGCCGCTGAACAGGTCCGGGGCCGCGCCGGCCACGCCGTGCGGCACCAGCACCCAGCCGCGCGGGATCTGCGGGTGCTGGCGCACCGCCACCGCCACCAGCACCGCGGCCAGCGGCTGCGAGTGGGCGACCGCGCGTTTGTCGTAGCTCACACGCAGGCCCTGAACGTCGTGCCCTTTCCAGAGGCCGCGTTCGAGCCGCGCCACATCGGGAGTCTGGCCCTCGTGTCCGACGCTGGCCGAGAGCGACAGCGCAACCATCGGCGCGCCCCCGGCGATCCGGCCCAGCCATTCCTGCTTTTGCGTTTCGCTGCCCCACTGCTCGATCAGCGCGACGCAGTGGAAGGTGCGGGCCAGGCTTTGCGCGACGCCCACCCCGGCGCCGCTGGCGACCTTGGTCAGCAGCGCCTGCTGCGCCGCCACCGACAGTCCCGCGCCGCCGTACGCCGCGGGCACCGCGGCGCCACCGAGGTTCAGGTCCGGCGGCGGCTGCGGCCAGCTGCGGCAGAAGGTCTCCACCGCGCCGTCGAGGTACGCCTGCTCGAGGGGGGTCAGCGGGGGTTGCGGCAGCGACAGGAACTGCGACCAGTCGGGCGCGCCGCTGAGCAGGGCGTTGACCAGCGGCCGCTCGCGCGGGGCGCGGGGCGCCGCCGGTTCGGCGCGTGCGAGCAGGTGCTCCAGCAGCGGCCGCGAGACCCATTCCTGCCGCAGCGGCATCAACAGCAGCGGGATGAATACCGCCGCCCAAAGCAGCCACAGCAGCAGGAACATCAGGAACGAGTGGCCGAACGGCGCATAGAACAGCAGCGCGACGGCGAAGGCGATGGCGGTGGCGCGCAGGCTCGCGCGGTACCACGCGGAGGTCAGCGCGATGGCGGCGAAGACGGCGAACCAGATCACGCGCGGTCCAGAAACGCGGCGATGCGCCGGCCGGTGTCTTCCGGCGCGTCGAAGTGCAGCATGTGGCCGGCGTCCGCGATCACCTCGGCACGATGGCCGCGGAAGCTGTCGCGGCGTTTCTGTTTTTCGGCGTCGGGGATGGACCGGGCGAACAGGGACCGGCCGCCGTCAATGAACAGCGTCGGCGCGGTGATCTCGCGCCAGATCGCCAGGGATTCCTCGGCGCGGTAGAGGCCGGGGCCGGACAGCGCGTGCTTGGGGTCGGCCAGCAGCTGGATGCGGCCGCGGCCGTCCTCGATGGCCCAGCAGCGCGCGATGAACAGGGCTTTCTCCGCGCTGAGTTGCGGATTGCGCTTTTGCACGCGCTGCGCCAGGTCTTCGAAGCTGGCGTAGGTCTTCACGTCCGGGATCTGCGCCAACTGGTCGAGCCAGCGCGTGTAGCGCTTGGGCGCGAGCGCGGGGTCCATGTCCGGCAGAAACAGGCCGTCGAGGATCACCAGCTTTTTGATGCGCGCGGGCCTGAGGCCGGCATACAGGCTCGCCACCTGCGCGCCCATGCTGTGGCCGACGAGTGCGATCGGCGCGTCCGGTGCGTAGTGGTCCATCAGCACGGCGAGGTCGGCGACGTAGTCGGGGAACCAGTAGCCGTCCTGCGGCCATTCGCTGTGGCCGAGCCCGCGCCAGTCCGGGCACAGCACCTGGAACTTCTCGGCGAGGATCTTCGCCACCGGCTCCCAGGTGGCGGACGCGTCGCCGAGGCCGTGCAACAGCATCACTCGCGGTGCATGCGTCGCGCCCCAGCAGCGGACGTGATAACGCAGCCCACGGATGCGGACGAAT
>CAYPJK010000486.1:0-2539 GCA_964411025.1 uncultured Nevskia sp. | reverse complement strand
GCCGGGCGCTTCCGGGCCGATCTCTATTACCGGATCGCGACCTACCCGGTGCTGATCCCGCCGCTGCGCGAGCGGCGCGGCGACATCCCGCTGCTGGCCACGGCGCTGATCGAGAAGTACCAGGGCCAGTACGGCAAGCGCGGGCTGGGCCTGTCGGAACGTGCCGCCCAGGCGCTGCAGGCGCATCCGTGGCCGGGCAATGTCCGCGAGCTGGAGAACGGCATCGAGCGTGCCGTGCTGCTGGCACCGTCGGGCGGCGAGATCGAAGTCCGCCACCTGTTTCCGGCCGGCGCGCCGGCGCTGGCTGAAGGCGTGGAACTGGCGAGATCCGGCTGCATCGCCGACCCGGCGCAGGCCGAGCGCAACCGCCGGCTCGATGCGCTGCTGCAGACCGGCTTCCAGCTGGAGCGCCACGAGGCGGAGCTGATCGAGCGGGCTGTCGAGAAGGCCGGCGGCAACCTTGCGCAGGCAGCGCGGCTGCTCGGCCTGACCCGCCGCCAGCTCGGCTACCGGCTGAAGCGGGACCGCGCCGCCGAGGCCTGATCGGCCCACCGTACGTTTTCGTACAGCGCCATGGCCCAGCGTACGGTTTGGTCACGGCGGGTCTTGTCTGCCGTCCCCATCAGATTCGATAAACCAAGCACGATCAGTGACTTGCGGCGCTGGCACGACCAGTGCTCCAGAGCGGTATACCGGAGGCGCGACGAGGCCGTTCGCGAACCATCCGGAACACCGACACATCCGCTCTGGAGGAGACCATGGCGAATTCCGCGACCGGCGCGCCCGCGCCGGCCCCCGATGTCTTCGATATCAGCCGTCGCTATGTCCGCGTGCTCGGTCAGCGGCGCGGCCTGATCGAGTTCTCGTTCGCGATCGGCGAGCCCGACACCGCGATCGAACTGCTGCTACCGCCCGACGATTTCCGCGCCTTCTGCCGCGCCCAGAACGCCTGCGTGCTCGATGCCGCCGGCCAGCCCCATTCCCCCGCCGAGTCATGCCATGACCGTTGATCTCAAGACCGTCAGCCTGGAACCGCTGCGCCACGCCTACGACCACCTCGAACGGCGCTTCGGCCCGAAACCCGCCACCCGCTACCAGGAGGGCAGCTACGACATCCAGGCGGTCGAGAACCTGCACTACCGGCCGACCTGGGACCCGGACCAGACGCTCTACGACCCGACGCTGTCGCGGGTGCGGATGGCCGACTGGTACACGATCAAGGACCCGCGCCAGTACTACTACACGACCTACACGCTGGCCCGGTCGCGGCAGCAGGACACCGCCGAGGCGAACTTCACGTTCGTCGAGACGCGGGGCTTGTCCGAGATGCTGGCCGATGATCTGCGCGCGCAGGCGCTGGCGATGCTGGTGCCGCTGCGCCATGCCGCCTGGGGCGCGAACCAGAACAACACGCTGATCTGCGCCTACGGCTACGGCACCACGTTCACCCAGCCGTGCATGTTCCAGGCGATGGACAACCTCGGCATCGCCCAGTACCTGTCGCGCCTGGGCCTGCTGCTGGGCGATGTCGATGCGCTGGAGCAGGGCAAGCGCGCCTGGCAGGACGACGCCTGCTGGCAGGGCCTGCGCCGCTACGTCGAGGACACGATGGCGCTGCGCGATCCGGTGGAAGTGTTCGTCGCCCAGAACTTAGTGCTCGACGGCCTGCTCTACCCGCTGGTCTACGAGCGGCTGGTCGATGACGTGCTGTCAGCGCGCGGCGGCGCCTGCGTCGCGATGCTGACCCAGTTCATGAGCGACTGGTCGGTGGAGACCCGCAAGTGGATCGACGCCACGATCAAGACCCTGGCGGCCGAGCCGGCGACCGCCGAGGCCGACAACGCGGCCGTGCTGCGCGAATGGATCGACCGCTGGCTGCCGCGCGCGGCCGAGGCGCTCACGCCGGTGGTCGCCATCGTGCTCGGCGAACAGGCGGCCGAGGCCGTCGACGAGCAGCGTGCCGCCCTGCGCGCACGCATCGCCAAGGCCGGGCTGCGCTGACGCGCGCTCGCCGGATCAAGACCCGCAATCCGGGCCCGCCCGCCGGGCCCTGCCGAACTGGAGGTACGACACGATGGACATGAAAGTGCAGAAGGCCAAGCTGGGCCTCAAAGAGCGCTATCGGCTGATGACGCGCGACCTCGGCTGGACGCCAAGCTACCAGCCGACGGAGGCGCTGTTCCCGTACGCGGACTACGAAGGCATCGTCATCCACGACTGGGAGAAGTGGGAGGACCCGTTCCGGCTGACGATGGACGCCTACTGGAAGTACCAGGCCGAGAAGGACCGCAAGTTCTACGCGATCATCGACGCCCAGGCGCAGAACAACGGGCATCTCAACATCACTGACGCGCGCTATCTGTCCGCGCTGAAGATCTTCCTGCAGGCGATCAGCCCCGGCGAGTACGCCGCCCACAAGGGCTTTGCCCGTGTCGGCCGCGAGTTCCCCGGCGTCGGCACCCAGGTCGCCTGCCAGATGCAGGCGATCGATGAGCTGCGCCATGCGCAGACGCAGATCCATGCGCTGTCCAACTACAAC
>CAYPJK010000485.1:0-2543 GCA_964411025.1 uncultured Nevskia sp. | reverse complement strand
GCCACTGTCCCAGCGCCGCCGCAGCGGCCCTGGAAAGCAAGAAGACCGCAGGCGGTGAAGCCTGCGGCCTTCGTGGGTCAACGATGAATCAGATCCCGCACGGGGCAGGACCCGAGCGCGCGTCAGCGCGCGGTGCTGGTCTTCTGCAGATGCGGGAACTTGGCCCGCTTCCAGGCTTCGATCGAACCCGCCTTCGGCGCATCGGCCGCGGCCGGCGCTTCACCGGCGGCGGTGACGGCCAGTGCCGGGAACTTGGCCTGCTTCCAGGCTTCGATCGAACCGGCGGCCGGCTGGTCGGTACGGGCCGGCGCTTCCTGGGCCGTCGTGCGGTTCAGCGCCGGATTCTTGGCCTGGAGCCAGGCGGCATTGTTGGCGTTGGCACTGAAGCTCACGGTGGCGGCGGCCAACAGGGTGGCAAGGCGGAAAGTGGTGGACATGGGAATACCTCGTCTCGGACGAAAATCGGGGCACAGCAGGGGGCACCGGAGGGAATGGCCGGGTGCAGCCATCAGGCGAAGAGATCCGAAAACGCGGCAGCCCGGCGCCGCGTCCGGCCGGTCGCTTACAGGCGCAGGCGCGCCGTGCTCAGCCAGGTTCGCGTGCCGGCGCCGCGCGCCGGTCCGTTCCGGGGCGGCCGGGGGGAAGCCGCCCGGTCGGCCAGCGGACTCGGGATCGCCAGGACCACCGGCACCAGCGCCATGAAGTCGCTGCTGGTCGGCGGCGTGAAGTCGGCGGCGAGACCGTCACCACTGACCCGCCCGGCCCGGACAGCGAGATCAACGCCGACCGCGCAGCGATCGCCGCGATCGCTGGGTTCGTCGTCGAGCGCCACATCGGCCATCGCGCCGTGCAACTGGCAGTCGGCCAGCACGCCGGCATTGCCGGGATCGCAGGCGTACGCCACGCGCAACTGCATCAGCAGCGCGAGGACGACAACCAGAATGGGCGAGAGCTTTTTCATGGTGCAGTACGCACATTTTCGGTGCGGTCGATGCACGTTTCAAGGGCATCCAGCAAATTTTTTCGATTCTCGACGGATCAGTCTGCTTTAGAAGATTGAATTGACTGAATTTTCACGATTACGGCAAGAGATCCGCCATTCATTTTATGCGCTAATTTAGTGCAGATCTCCACGAGATAGCGTGATCTGCATCCGTTGTCATGACCACCTCGTAACCCGTTTCAGGCGTCTTTGCACACCAATGGACGCCACGCCGCAAACGGCTGATCATCCCGGTCCACACCCGCCCCGCTCTCGCCCATGCCACCGGCTGTCACGACGGTGCCCAGCACCGGACTCGATGCCGAACCACCGGATCTCGCGTCACTCGACGCGATGTGGGGCCATCTGTATCCCGACCTGAAGGCGCTCGCTCGCAGCCGCCTGCGCCGCGCCGGCAACTTCACGCTGCTCGACACGACCGCGCTGGTGAACCAGTCCTGCCTGCGGATGATCGAGAGCGGCGGCAGCCCGCTGGAGGGCCGGCAGCGACTGCAGTTCCTGGGCTATGCCTCGGCGGTGATGCGTTCGGTGGTCGTCGACCTGGCCCGCGAGCGGATGACCGATCGTCGCGGCAACGGCGAAGTGCTGAAGCTCGACATGCAGGCGATGGGCGACCTGATGGCCATCGATGACGACCCGCTGGTCATCGATTCGGCGCTGACCGCGCTGCGCGCCCGCGAACCGCGGTTGGCGCAGGTCGTGGAAATGCGCTTCTTTGGCGGCTTTCCGGAAACCGAGATCGCCGAGGCGCTGGGCATTTCCGAGCGCAGTGTCCGCCGCGACTGGGAAAAGGCCCGGGTGCTGATGCGGATGCTGCTGGTCTGACCGATGACGGTGCCGCTGTCATCGCTGCCGCCCGAGCGCTGGCAGGAGTTCTCCAGCCTGCTCGACGCCCTGCTGGAACTCGATGCGCCGGCACGCGCCGCCTGGCTGGCGGCGCTGGCGCCGGAGCACGCCGATCTTGCCGGCCTGCTGCGCCAGGCCGCCGACATCGACCTGGACCAGCAATCGGCGCCGCCGGCCGCGCAACCCCGGCTGGCCGCCAGCGACGACGAGGAAACCTGGACCTTCTCCAGCGGCCTCGCGATCGGGCCGTACCGGCTGGTCACGCCGCTCGGCCAGGGCGGCATGGGCGAGGTCTGGAGCGCCCAGCGCACTGACGGCACGCTGAATCGCGAAGTGGCGCTGAAGCTGCCGCACACCTGGCTGCTGACCGCTGGCGCCCGGCTGCGGCTGGGGCGCGAACGCGACTTCCTGGCGGGCCTCAGCCACCCGAACATCGCCCAGTTGTACGACGCTGGCATCGCCGTAGACGGCCAGCCGTGGATGGCGCTGGAAAAGGTCGACGGCCAGCGCATCGACCACTGGTGCCGGGACCGGCGGCTGTCGATCGCGGAGCGCATCCGCCTGTTCCTGCAGGTGACCGATGCAGTGACGGCGGCGCACGCGCGGCTGATCGTCCATCGCGACATCAAGCCGTCGAACGTGCTGGTCACCGACGAAGGTCGGGTCAAGCTGCTCGACTTCGGCATCGCCAAGC
>CAYPJK010000484.1:0-2546 GCA_964411025.1 uncultured Nevskia sp. | reverse complement strand
GCCGGCGGTTTCGACGTTGTCGGAGCCGAAGCTGCGTCGGAAGTAGCTGACACCAGCCGAGACGCCGAAGTCGTCCTGCCCGTCAAACGACAGCAGCCGCGTGGCGGTGGCGGCCAGACGCGGGCTGAGCTTTTCGCGCTGCTCGTTGTAGCTGCCTTCCGAGCGCAGGCTGAAGCTGTTGCCGCGATCGAAGGCCGTGGCGGTCTTGATCTCGATGTTGCCGCCGATGCCATCGCCGTCCATGTCCGGCGTCAGCGTCTTGGTGACTTCGAGACCTTCGAGCAGATCGTTCGCCACCACATCGAGGTTGACCGACCGGGTGTCGCTTTCCGGGCTGCCGACGCGCACGCCGTTGATGGTTGCGGTGTTCAGCGCCGGGTCGATGCCCCGGATCACGACGAAACGGCCTTCGCCCTGGTCGCGGGCCACCGACAGCCCCGGCAGGCGCTGCAGCGATTCGGCGACGTTCTGGTCCGGGTACTGGTTGATGGCGTCGAAATCGACGACCGTCTTGATGTTGTCCGCCGCGCGCTGACGGTTCAGCGCCCCCGCCTGCCCGGCCAGCTGGCCGACGATCAGCACCTGCTTGAGCTTGACGGCGGAATCGCCAAGGGCGAAATCCTGCGTGGTCGTCACGTCGTCGCGGACGTCGATCGACTGCGACACCTCCGCCGCCCCCAGGTACTGGGCCGTCAGCGTATAGCGGCCGGCCGGCACGCCGGCGAAGCGGAAACGGCCATCGCGATCGGCAGCCGCCTCGCGGCCCAGTTCCCGGATCCGCACCAGCGTGCCCTGCAGCGCGCTGCCGGTGTTGCCGGCAACGCTGATCCGGCCGCTGATGCTGCCATCGGCCTGCGCGGCGCCGCTGGAAAGAAAACTCGCCACCAACAGCCCGCGCGCCAGCGGCGCGCTGCGCATGCCCGTCATGGAAGATCCCCGTCGAACTCGAAATGGAATGCCGACACCGGGTCGCCGCCGGCTGCAGGCCGGTCGGCGCCAGATGAACTTTCGGCAATCTAGGGGGCGGACATGACGAAGGCGTGAAACGCCGGTGCGGATGGCCGCAGCGGCGTTTCAGGCCGGCATAACGACCAGCCCGGCCGGGTCAGCGGCCGGGCCGGGCGCGGCAATCACGGCGCCAGTGGCGGCGGATTGGCCTTCGGGGTGCTGCGCGAGCCACGCCGCAGGCGGTTCTCGTTGCGGCGATTTTCCAGCGCGATCGCAAAGCTCTGGCCGCGATCCCGACGGTCGATGGTGGTGACGTACCACCACTCGTTCGACACCCGCTCCGGCGTGATGTCGAGCACCATGTAGCCGCGCTGGTCGAGGTTGATGTACTTGAAATGCGGATTGTTGCTGCGGATCACCGGGGCCAGCGCCTGCAGGTTGTCGAGACCGGCCGAGGTGACCGAGGTGCAGACGAACTCGACCGCCCGCGAACCTTCTCCGGTCAGCGCGTTGTAGCCGCCGAAGCGCGGGCCGAGCAGCTTGTTCGGATCCGGCGTCAGGTCGGCGGCCCAGGAGCAGTGGATGTCGCCGGTCAGCACCACGACGTTGTCGACCGGATCGTGCTGGGCGGTGCCGGTCAGGGCTTCGAAGATCCGGTCGCGGCGCGGGTCGTAGCCATCCCACTGGTCGACATTGAGGTACTGGCTGAGCCGGGTCGCGTTCGGCAGGCCGAGCACTTTCAGCTGGGCGAACATCACCCCCTGGCCGATCAGCTTCCATTTGTTGCGTGGCGCCGCGCGCAGACCGCTGATCAGCCAGTCTTCCTGGGTGACCCCCAGCATCTGGCGGTTCGGATCGGTGTAGGCGCCGGTCTGGGTGAACACGCCGAGGCCGGCCTGAGGCAGGAGTTGCACCGGTGCCGCGATGGTTTCGTCACGCGCGCCGACGCGTTCCTCGAGCATGTACAGGTCGGCGAGATTGCCGATCGAGAAATTGCGCCAGTTGCGACGCAGGTCGTTGGCGTCCGGCACCCGGGTCGGCATCCATTCGTAGTAGGCCTGCAGCGCGTTGGCAACGCGCGTCGCCCAGTCGCCCTCGGTGTCCGGCTGGTGATTCTCCGCACCGTCCTTGAAGGCGTTGTTGGCGAACTCGTGGTCGTCCCAGATCGCGATGATCGGATGCTGGCGATGCATCTCCTGCAGCTCCGGCTCGCGCTTGTACTGGGCGTGGCGGGTGCGGTAATCGGCCAGCGTCAGGATTTCATGCGGCGGCTCGTAGTTGCGGGCACTGCCGTAGTCGCCATTGCCGTATTCGTAGATGTAGTCGCCGAGGTGCAGCACCAGATCCAGATCGGCGCGCTCGGCAATCCGCGCGTAGGCGTTGAAGAAGCCGTGCGCCAGGCTCGAGCAGGAGGCGACCGCCAGCCGCAGCCGCTGCACGTTGCCGACCGGCAGCGTGCGGGTGCGGCCGACCGGCGAGCGCACCGCGCCGACATTGAACCGGGAGTAGTAGGTACGTCCCGGCTCGAGGCCAGCGGCGTCGATCTTCACCGTGTGGTCGCGGCTGGCGGAGACCAGGCGCAAGCCTTCGGGCAGTTG
>CAYPJK010000483.1:0-2547 GCA_964411025.1 uncultured Nevskia sp. | reverse complement strand
TATATGCAGAAAATTGTCTGTGCAATTTTTTGCATATTACGCCGCGACAGCGCCGACAGACAACGCGGCGAACCGGCGCCGCTCAGTAGCCGAGCGACGCGCGGCGCGCTTCGGCGGTCGGCAGCGGCGCGGCCTTGTCGGCGATCACCGGCCATTCGCTGGACATGGTCCGGTTCAGCGCGATCAGGGCATCCGCGCCGTCTTCGAGATCGAAGGCGTCGACGATCGCCTTGACCGGGCAGACCGGCACGCAGGCCGCGCAGTCGATGCAGGCATCCGGATCGATGTACAGACGGTCTTCCGCTGCGTGGAAGCAGTCGACCGGGCACAGCGCCACACATTCGGTGTAGCGGCAGGCCGTGCAGTGGTCCGTGACGACGTGTGGCATCAGGCGCGCTCCACTTCGACGGCGTTGTCGGAAAAGGTCGGCGCGCCACCAAGATCGCCGAGCACGGTCGGGTTCAGCGCCGCCGGCGTCGCCTGCGCACGGGAACTGGCCAGCCAGTGGCCCATCGGTGCGACGACCACGCCAGGCAGTGTGTCCTCGGCCACCTTGGCGACCGCGACAAAGGCACCACGTGCATTGCGAACCCGCACCAGGTCATCGCTGCGGATGCCGCGCGCATCGGCATCCACCGGGTGGATGACCAGCTTCTGCTCACCCTCGCGCACGGCCTGCCGGCGCAGGTTGCCGTAGCTCGAATTCAGGAACGAATGGCTTTTCGGCGACATCATCGCCAGCGGATAGGGCGCACCGGCGAGCGCCTCGGCAAAGCCGGACTCGCGCGGCGGCTGGTAGGTCGGCAGTGCCGGCACCGGCGCGCCATCCTGCCGCTCGGCATAGCCCTGGCGGAAGGTCGGCAGCACGAAGTTGCCGCCGGCCGCCATCGAGGCCTTGATCTCGACCTTGCCGGATGGCGTCGGAAAGCCGCCGTCGGCATGCGGCGCGAAGACATCGGCCGCCGGCAGGTTCAGCCGTGCGTAGCCCTGCCGCTCCAGCTGTTCCAGGCTGACGCCCTGCATCACGGGGGCATCCCAGTCCAGCGATTCGCGCAGGATGGCCTCGTCGCTGCGCTGGAAGAACGGGTCGTCGAAACCCATCTCCGAGGCCAGCCGGCGGAACAGTTCGGCGTTCGACACGGCCTCGCCCTGCGGCTCCACCGCCTGCCGGTTCAGCGTCAGGTACAGATGCCCCCAGGAGAACATCAGGTCATCCTGTTCCACCTGCGTGGTCGCCGGCAGCAGCAGGTCGGCATAACGCGCGGTGTCGGTGATGAACTGCTCGCTGACCACGGTGAACAGGTCGTCGCGGGCCAGCCCTTCTCGAAGCCGCAGCTGATCCGGCGCCACCACCAGCGGGTTGCTGTTGTAGACGAACAGCGCGCGGATCGGCGGCTCCAGCGGCAGGTTGCCGGTCAACGCCGCACCGAGCTTCCATTGGTTGAGCACGCGGGTGCCCGGCGTGATGAGATCGGCGCGGTGCAGCCGATCCCAGCGCACCGGAAACGCCCACAGCGGCAGTTGCAGCAGGCCGCCGCCAGGACGTCGCCAGGCGCCGACCAGCGCCGGCAGGCAGGCGATCGCGCGCACCAACTGACCACCGCCGGCCGAGCGCTCGATGGCCACGCCGATGCGAATCGCCGACGGCTGGGCCGTTGCATATTCGCGCGCCAGCGCGCGGATGACCTCGGCGTCGATGCCGGTTTCGGCCGCCGCGAACTCCGGCGTGTATTGCGCGACGTGCGCCGACAGTTCATCGAAGCCGATCGTGTGGCGGTCGACGTAATCGCGATCGACCAGACCTTCGCGAATGATCACGTGGATCATCGCCAGCGCCAGCGCAGCATCGGTGCCGGGGCGCGGCCGCAGGTGCAGGTCCGCCATCGCGGTGGTGCCGGTCTTCACCGGGTCGATCACCACCAGCTTCGCGCCGCGCTTCTTCGCCTGGTCGATGAACGGCCACAGGTGCGCGTTGGTGCTCAGCAGGTTGCAGGCCCACAGGATGATAAAGCGCGAGTGGGCGAGGCTTTCCGGGTCCATGCCCGGCGTCGGGCCGACCGTCATCACGTAGGCGGTCGAGGCGCCGGAATCGCAGAACGTGCGCTCGGAGATCGTTGCACCGAGCCGGTTGAAGAACGGGTCGCCGACGGTCAGGCCGTTGACGATGCCCTGGGTGCCCAGATAGCTGTACGGCAGGATCGCGGTCGGGCCATCGGTCTTGATGATCGCGCGCCAGCGCTCGCCGATCGTCGCCAGCGCTTCGTCCCAGCCGATCCGCTCGAACGCGCCGCTGCCTTTCGGGCCACTGCGGCGCATCGGATACAGCAGCCGCTCCGGGTGATAGACACGCTCCTGATAGTGGCTGGTCTTGGCGCACAGCCGGCCCTGCGTGAACGGATGCGCCGGATTGCCCTGCACCGCCGTGACCCTGCCCTGCGCAACCTTGACCAGCATCGAACAGGTGTCCGGGCAATCGTGCGGGCAGGCACCGAGCACGGTGGCGTCCTGGGCAAGCGGGTTCGGCATGGCGGTTCCCGTTCGTGAAGT